>NZ_JAVGJT010000015.1:0-44513 GCF_040948865.1 Pseudoxanthomonas sp. UTMC 1351
GCTCTTTGCTTTTATAGCCATCTGACAGAAAGAGCTCGCGCCGAGGACGGCGCTTCTACAGGTGCGCGTTGATCTGAACGGAAAAGCTCGCGGCGGGACGCCGCTCCTACAGGTGCGTGTTGATCTGACAGAAAGAGCTCGCGCCGAGGACGGCGCTCCTACAGGTGCACGTTGATCTGAACGGAAAAGCTCGCGGCGGGACGCCGCTCCTACAGATGCGCGTTGATCTGACGGAAGGGGCTCGCGCCGGGACGGCGCTCCTACAGGTGCACGTTGATCTGACGGAAGGGGCTCGCGCCGAGGACGGCGCTCCTACAGGTGCGCGTTGATCTGACGGAAAGAGCTCGCGGCGGGAAGCCGCTCCTACAAGATCAAAGACCTATCAGCAGCGCTCGCGCTCGATCGCTCGCCAGCCGATGTCGTGGCGGTGAAACTCGCCGCGCCACGAAATGCCGGCCACCACGGAATACGCGCGCTTTTGCGCTTCGGCTACGCTGTCGCCCAGGGCGCAGGCGCACAGCACGCGGCCACCGGCGGTGACGACGTGATCACCTTCCACTCGCGTGCCAGCGTGGAAGACCTTGGTGTCCTCCAGATCCGGCACGTCCCACGTATTGATGATGTCGCCGGTACGCGGCGTGTCCGGGTAGTGCTCGGCGGCCATCACCACGCCCACCGATGGGCGCGGATCCCACTGCGCCTGTACTTCGTGCAGGCGTCCATCGATGCCGGCGTCCACCAGATCCAGCAAATCGCTTTGCAGGCGCAGCATCACCGGTTGGGTTTCCGGGTCGCCGAAACGGACGTTGAACTCGATGACCTTGGGCGCGCCGGACGCGTCGATCATCAGACCCGCGTACAGAAATCCGGTGAAAGGAACACCATCAGCGATCATGCCCTGAATGGTGGGTTCCACCACTTCGCGCATCACCCGCGCATGCACTTCCGGCGTCACCACCGGTGCGGGCGAATACGCGCCCATGCCGCCAGTGTTTGGCCCGGTATCGCCGTCGCCGACGCGCTTGTGGTCTTGCGATGTCGCCATCGGTAGCGCGGTCTTGCCATCCACCATGCTGATGAAACTGGCTTCTTCGCCTTCCAGGAATTCCTCGACGACCACGCATGCACCGGCGTCGCCAAAAGCATTGCCCGACAGCATGTCGCGCACGGCGGCTTCGGCCTCTTCCAGCGTCATCGCCACAATGACGCCCTTGCCGGCGGCCAGGCCGTCGGCCTTGATCACGATGGGAGCGCCGTTGGCCCGCACATACGCCAGTGCCTGATCCACGTCGGTGAATACCGAATAGAACGCGGTAGGAATACCGTGGCGTGCCAGGAAATCCTTGGCGAAGGCTTTGCTGCCTTCCAATTGTGCCGCCGCCGCAGTGGGACCAAAAACGCGCAGGCCGGCTTCGCGAAAGCGATCGACGACACCGGCGACCAGCGGAACTTCCGGCCCCACCACTGTCACTGCCACGCCTTCGTCCTTCACCAAAGCCAGCAGGCCCGGTATGTCCGTCACTTTGACGTCGACATTGCGGCATTTGTCCTCGGTGGCAGTGCCGGCATTGCCGGGCGCCACCAGCACTTCGTCCACACGCGGCGACTGCGCCAGCTTCCAGGCCAATGCGTGTTCGCGGCCACCGGAACCGATAACGAGGACCTTCATGCCTGCTCCTGGCCTAAGCGCTTGAACGTGGGGCCGAGAATTCTACGTGAGGCACCGGTGGGGCGCGACCCGGCTGTTAACATCGGCAGTCGCATAAATCCCCCGGAAATCGTGATGCCGCAGTTGTTGGAATGGATCGAATGGCTGTTGTCGCCCGTGGTCGGTCTGATCAACCGCGTGCTTTGGGACTATGTGCTGACCTATGGGCTGTTGGCGGTCGGCTTGTACTTCACGGTGCGGCTGCGGTTGCTGCAGGTCCGGCGTTTCCCGCACATGCTGACGATCATCAGGCGCGGCACCGGGGGTGACGAGGCGGGCATTTCGCCGTTCCAGGCGTTGTGCACCAGCTTGGCGGCACGCGTGGGCACCGGCAACCTGGCGGGTGTTGCCATTGCGTTGAGCGTGGGCGGATCGGGTGCGCTGTTCTGGATGTGGTGCACGGCCGTGCTGGGCATGGCGACGGCCTACGCGGAAAGCTCCCTGGCGCAGCTGTACAAAGTGCGCGACGCGAATGGTCAATACCGGGGCGGCCCGTCGTACTACATGACCCGTGGACTCAAGCGGCGCTGGATGGGTGTGGCGTTCGCGCTGTGCCTGTTGCTGACCTACGGACTGATCTTCAGCAGCGTGCATTCCAATGCTATCGCGCAGTCGTTGCATGAGGCTTTCGGCATCAGCCCGGCACCTATCGCCATCGGGCTGGTATTGCTGACAGCCGCCATCATCTTCGGTGGCTTGCGCAAAGTGGCGCGCTTCGCTGAGTGGGTGGTGCCTTTCATGTCGTTGGCGTACCTGGCGCTGGCGGCCTGGGTGGTGCTGACTCATCTGCCGCAGTTGCCTGGCGTGATCGCGCTGGTCCTGCGCAGCGCGTTTGGCTTGGACGCGGCCGCCGGTGGCGTCCTGGGCGGTATTGCGGTGGCCATGCTGCAGGGCGTGAAACGCGGCCTGTATTCCAATGAGGCCGGCATGGGCAGCGCGCCGAACGTGGCCGCCGCCGCGACACCGGTGCCGCATCACCCGGCCAGCCAGGGGCTGGTGCAGTCGCTGGGTGTTTTCATTGACACGCTGTTGATCTGTTCGGCCACCGGCATCGTGATTCTGCTGTCCGGTGTTCTGGGACAAGGCGGTGACGGCGTGCAGATCACGCAGCGCGCGATGATGGTGTTCTTCGGTCAATGGGGCGTGTGGTTCACGGCCATTGCACTGTTCTTCTTCGCGTTCACTACCATCGTGGGCAACTATTCCTACGCCGAAAACAACCTGCTCTACCTGGGTGGCGGAAAGCGGATGCTGTTCGCTTTGCGGGTCGCCGCGCTGGGCGTGGTTGTGTGGGGCGTGTACTCGAAAGTGGCGTTGGTGTGGGAAGCCGCTGATGCGGCGATGGCACTGATGGCGTCCATCAACCTGGTCGCCATCGTGATGCTGTCGGGCGTGGTGATCAAACTGACCCGCGACTACGACCGCCAGCTGAGCGAAGGCAAATCCCCAACGTTCCATATCGCGGAGTATCCGGAACTGGGCGATGGTGTTGATCATGAGATTTGGAAAGAACGGACGTAATGTAGAGCCGAGCTGCGCCTCGTGATAGCACCGAGTTGATAGTAACGCGGCCGTCGCTCCCACAAGGATGCTATGCCGAGTTGCTGCCACGACGTGTTAACAGTCAACATAGGATCTCGGCTCTGCACACTGACTACAAGCTTTGCGTAAGCTCGCGACCGGCCTAAGAAACCAAGAACGCAGGATGATAGGCAACAACACCTCGCGCCGGGCGGTCGCCAAAGGGCAACCCCATGAAGTACTCCGCGGGCGCGTCGGGATACACCAGCTCCGGCACGTGCCGGAAACCAAAACGCGAGTAGTAATCCGGCTCGCCCAGCACCACGCAGCCCTGTGCGCGCAACCGTTCCAGCTCTGCTATTCCGGCGAGGATCAGTGCGCTACCGATCCCGCGCTTCTGATCGCCCGGTGCGACGGCTAGCGGCCCCAGTTCATACCAGCCGTGCACCGTATCTCCAATGACCACCGGGGAAAAAGCAACATGCCCGGCGATGCGGCCATCGATATCGGCGACCAGCGATAGCGTCAGTGCATCTTCTTTGCGAAGTGCGTCGACAATACGGCGCTCGACCTGTCCGCCGCCGGGCGTCTGAGCGAATGCCGCGCCAAGGAGGCCGTCGATCGCGGCGTGGTCTGCCTGGGTTTCTGTGCGGATCCACATAGGCTTTTTCCAAGCTGCTGCAAAGTCTGCCGCAACCCGCGTTACGACCGCTTCACGTCAGTGGCGGAAATGGCGTACGCCGGTGAATACCATCGCCAGGCCGTGCTCGTCCGCGGCGGCGATGACTTCGTTGTCGCGCATCGACCCGCCGGGCTGAATCACCGCTTTGATACCCGCCGCCGCCGCGGCGTCGATGCCGTCGCGGAACGGGAAGAAGGCGTCGGATGCCATCACCGAACCCGGGACGGACAGCTTGGCCTCTTCGGCTTTCAGTGCGGCGATCTTGGCGCTGACCACGCGGCTCATCTGCCCGGCGCCGATACCGATGCTGCGCTGGCCCTTGGCATAGACGATCGCGTTGGACTTGACGAACTTGGCGATGCGCCAGGCGAACAACAGATCCGACAGTTCGGCGGGCGTCGGCGCGCGCTTCGTCACGACCTTCAGTTCTTCGCTGGTCACTTCGCGGTTGTCCGCGGTCTGCATCAGCAGGCCAGAACCCACGCGCTTGACGTCGATATTGTTGCGGCCTTCGCCATGCGGGATACGGATGACGCGGACATTCGGCTTTTTCGCCGCAGCAGCGAGCGCGCCTGCCTCGTAATCCGGTGCGATCAGCACTTCCACGAACTGCCGTTCCAGGATCACCTTCGCCGTTGCCGCGTCCAATGTGCGATTGAAGGCGATGATGCCGCCGAAAGCGGACGTCGGGTCGGTGGCGTAAGCCAACTCGTAAGCATCGCCGCAAGCGGCACCTTGCGCCACGCCGCAGGGATTGGCATGTTTGACGATCACACAGGCAGGATGCTCAAACTGGCGTACGCATTCCCACGCTGCATCGGCATCGGCCAGATTGTTGTAGCTCAACTCCTTGCCCTGCAACGACTGGAATGTCGCCAGCGTGCCGGATACCGGATACAGATCGCGGTAGAACGCTGCCTGCTGGTGCGGATTCTCGCCGTAGCGCAGGTCCATGACCTTGATGAAGTTGCTGTTCTGCTGGAAGGGAAACTCGCTCCGCGTGGCGACGGATGTCGAGGTATCGGTGATAGCGGAAAGATAATTGCTGATCGCGGCATCGTACTGGGCGACGCGGTTGAACGCGGCTACCGACAGCTGGAAACGCGTACGCGCCGACAGCGCGCCTTCGTTGGCTTTCAACTCTTCGACAATGCCGGCGTACTGCGCTGGATCGGTGGCGACCGCCACCCGGGCAAAATTCTTGGCCGCAGCACGCAGCATGGCGGGGCCGCCGATGTCGATGTTTTCCACCGCCTCGTCCAACGTGCAGTCATTGCGCGCGGTGACGCTTTCGAACGGGTACAGATTCAGTACCAGCAGATCGATAGGGGCAATGCCGTACTGCGTCATCACCGCATCGTCCGTGCCGCTGCGGCCCAACAGCCCGCCGTGGACATTCGGATGCAACGTCTTGACCCGGCCGTCCATGATTTCCGGGAATCCGGTGATCTCGGAGACGTCCTTGACGGTCAAGCCCGCATCGCGCAAAGCCTTGGCGGTACCACCCGTGGACAACAGCTCGACGCCCTGCGCGGACAGCGCGTTGGCCAGGTCGATCAGGCCGGTTTTATCGGAAACGGATAGCAGCGCCCGGCGCACGGGCTGGAGATTGACGGTCATGGTTAGACGAAGCGGAGGGGAAGCGGCAATTATAGCCGTGGGCGGCTGGCCGAGGTTTTTCAGGCTTTTCGCCCGCCAGATACGCCAGAAGCGCGGGTGAATTCCTTGTAGGAGCGACGTAAGTCGCGATGAAGCTCTACCGATAAAGCTTCATCGCGACTTACGTCGCTCCTACAAGGGGACAATGCCGGCTCTACTACTTACACCAAACCATAATCCTTCAACTTCTTACGCAACGTCGCGCGGTGGATGCCCAGCATGGCGGCGGCGCGGCTCTGATTGCCTTCGCAATGATTCAGCACTTCCACGAACAGCGGAATCTCCATTTCGCGCAATACGATTTCATAGACGTCATCGGCTTCGTGGCCGTCCAGATCGCGCAGGTAACGGCGCACGGACTGCGCGACGTGTTCGCGTAAAGGCGGCTTGGGATTGCCACGGGTGTCTTGACGAGTGGAGGCGGCGTTCACACGAATCCCCTGATGCAACGGAACGAGGCACCCGCCTTTTGCTTGTGCGTTTTTGGCGGGGGAACGAGTCTAGCGCCTGACACGCGTCGGTGCATCCGCTTTTTGTCGGAATTGCTTCAACTAACGAAAGTCAAACGAAAAAGCGACGACGTTGGCACTGGGTTCGCGTATCCGTACCGCGATCTGCGCGCTTTGGCCCGGCGCGATTTCGCTCTGAATCTGGCCCGCGCCCAGGTATTCCGATGGCATCAATGCTCGCGCGCCCAGCGTACGGCCGTCGGCATCCTTAAGCGTCAACAGAACGATAGGCCAGGCTTGCGCCCAGTGCGCATCGTTACGGAACGTCGCCTGCGCTTGCAATGTCCCGGGACTGCCCGCCACTGGCCGCACATCGCGGCTCAGCATCGTGAAGGCTTCGGGCTGACGCCACACCGGTATCGAACAGCGGAAGACGCCGCACAGACGCGCAACGAAGGGACGCCAGTCGTCATCGGCGGCTAAACGCACGCGATCCGCCAGCAGCACCTGTATCGCCAGCAGCAGCGACAACGCGATCAACGCGATCCACTGCCATCTCGGCACGTGAGTCCGCACCTCGGCGGTGCGCGCGGCATGCGTGAAACTGGGAATCGCTGTTTTGAGGTGCGCCGCCGCGGGTGGCGGGTTCTCGCGAGAGGGTGCGACGACGCTCGCTTCCATCGCGGAAGCGAGCGCGAGCCGGCCAGGATCGTCGTTCGTCTCAGGTTCTGATCGTGGTGAATCAGCCGATGTTTCTTCCGCGCTGTCCATGCCATCGTCCGCATCCACGGTTTGGGCATCTACGTTGTGCATTGCAGCGTCGACTGGCGCCGGCTCCGTGGCCCCGCTTTCTGTCTGTAAGGTTGAAAGCGCTACCGGCATTTCTTCACCCGTCTCGACGGCCGCGGTTTCAGAGGACGAAGAAGAGCCATCGTCCACCTGCTTGCCGCACCGTGGGCAAATGGCAGGCACAACGCGTTTCTGCGGATGCAGGGCGATCAGGAAGTGGCAATGCGGACATGCGGCGAACATGGTCGTATTCAATCATGCTTGCCGGTGCGGCGGTAAGCCGGCCCTGGATTCTTCGCGTGCTGCAGGTAAGTCAGCGACGCACGCCATCGATACGCATCCAATCGCCTTCCTGCGTGGCGGCCAGATGGTCGAACCATTCCGCATAGCGCGTCAGCAGTTCGCCTTCCTGGCCGTGCAGGATGCCGGAAAGCGCGATTCGACCACCCCTGGCGACTCGCGAGGCCAATGTCTGCGCCAATGCATCCAGTGCGGACGCCAGGATATTGGCGACCACGACAGGGTAGGTGTCCACAGGTTCGTCTTCCGGCAGATACACCGACAAACGCTCCGCAACGCCGTTGCGCTGCGCGTTGTCAGTGGTCGCCAGCAATGCTTGCGGGTCGTTGTCGACACCCATTGCGTGCGCGGCGCCCAGTTTCAGGGCGGCCAGCGCCAGGATGCCGGAGCCGCAACCGAAGTCGAGCACCCTCCGGCCCTGCAGTTCGCCTTGCACGGCCAGTTGGTCGAGCCACTGCAGGCACAGCGCAGTGGTGGGATGGGTGCCGGAGCCGAATGCCAGTCCCGGATCCAGCCGGACCACGGCCGCGTCGGGGATATCGGCGCCTTCGGGTAGCTCATGGTTCCAGGGCACGATAAAGGTGCGGGTGCCGAAGCGCATCGGCTTGAACTGGTCCAGCCAGGCGCGTTCCCAGTCCTGGTCTTCGACGGTACGGAAGCTGGCCTGTGTCCAATCCAGGCCGGGGTCGAACGATTCCAGCGCAGCCAACAGCAGCAGCGCGTCGGTGTCCGCCGGAAACAGCGCGGTCAACAGCAACGCATTCCAAAGCGGTGTCTGGCCAACACCGGGCTCGAGAATGGCGTGCTCATTGGTGGTGTCCGCGTCGGCATCCAGCAGGGTAACCGACAGCGCCCCAACATCCTCCAGCGCGGTCTCGTAGCGCGGCTGGTCGGATTCACGGCAACGCAGGGAAAGTTCTAGGTAGGGCATGATGCCGTTCGAAGGAGTGAGGGTTGGGATCGATGTATGGCGTTTGCAGCAGGCCGGACGGTCGATTGGCAAGCCCGGAGGGCCCGCCATCCTGTGCCGAACACCGAGCTGCCGTGGAAAGATACCCGACGGATGCGAATACCCGATAGCGCTTGACGCAGGCCGCACCTGTCCGTTCCGGTACCGGGAAAGGCCGCCCGGCACCGGCGGCGCGTCGGCAATGCCCGGCAAAGGCTCTCTGGGCAACTGGTTTAGACTATGCGGCAGCCATCGGAAGCGAGTGCGAATCCGGTTGGGTCTGACTGCACGGTCCGGTGCAGTCCGCAGCCACTCCGTTCCCAGGAACGCTTCCGGTGCATTGATGAAGGATATGGCGGTCAGGAAAACGGTTGCTATGCCAAGTAAGTCGCTGCTGCTTACGCTTACCGGAGTAGCGGTGGCCGTGGCATCGCTGGCGTGGTACAGCGGTAGTCGCGACACCGCGTCTTCGGCCGTAGTGATCGACGCGGCGGATCAGGCGGCGCCCAGCCGAGACGTCAGTCCAGCGCAGGCTGCCGCGGCAGCAAGCCTTCGCGCAGCGAAGAGTGCTGCAGCCGGGCGTGCCTTGTCGGCGCGTGTGGAATTCGAACACGCAAACGATCTTTATGCCTATGCGCGCAGCCTGGCCGGCAGGGAACGCGCCGGCGATCCGGAAGCGCTATGGCTGGTGAGTCGCGTGCATGAATACTGCATGGGCTACGCGATGAATCCGGCGGGCTATGCCGGCGATACCCGCGCGATGGCGGAGCTGAGATTTCCCAACACTGCGGCGCTGGTGACCGCTCGCGAACGCGTTAGCCGGCGCTGCGCGCGATTCCTACCCAGCGACAATCTGTCGCCAAGGTTCATCGTGGCCAGGCGTAAAGAAGCCGCGGAAGCTGGCAGTGTGGCCGCCGAAGCTTCGCTGCTTGCCATGGGTACGCCGCTTTCCGACAGCGGCGACTACAAAAAGGATCTCGTGCAACGCGTGCTGATTTCGCGCGATCCGGAGGCCTACGTCGCTATCTCGCCGGCAATGGGCATCGCCGCCAGCGAAGACGTGGACAGTTTTGGCGATGTGTCCGGCACCGCGCTTACCGAACTGGCGTGGGTAGTGGCGGCGTGTCAGCTGGGCCAGGAATGCGGACCCGACAGCACACTGATGACAACGTACTGCGCCAATGGCGGAATATGTTCGCGCAATAGTTCGCAGGACTTCAACGCCTTCGTCCTCGACGCGGGAGTGCCCCGGCAAGGGGCGGACAAGTTGGAAGAAATGGTGGATACCCTTTTGTATAACCCAGGAGTCGTAAAATGAACCGCATGCGCTTTGTACAACGGGCGAAGCTCTGGTTCTGGATTCTGCTTTTCGTCAGCTATGGGGTGGTGGCTGCCAGCGCCGTCATCGATACACTGAGTCCGAAATATCGGAACCTGACCCACGTATCGGTGACCTCGGTGCAATCGCCCGAAGAGGTCAGGATCTTGGGCGCCGCGCAGGCCGCGGCCGTTTACCGTGCTTCCAGCGGCACGCCCTTCTCGGCGCTGCCACCCGGCAGTACCTTCAAGATCGTCTGGCCGGACGGTTCCAGCGAAACGATCATGATCGTCGACCCGAAATCGGCGGCCGGCGTGACGCCTGTTGGGGATACGCAGCAGGCTGCAACGGGAAACAGGTAGGAGCGCCGTCAGAGCGCCATCCCCGTAGGAGCGGCGTCCCGCCGCGAGCTCTTGCTTTGATCCCACAACCGTAGAAACAGCTCGCGCCGCGCACCGATAGCCATTCGGTGTGCGCGATCAAGAACGCGCCGCAGCGCGTCGACATGGTGAACAAACGGGCTTCAATCGCTCTTCGCTTTAATCGCGATCTGACAGAAAGAGCTCGCGCCGGGACGGCGCTCCTACAAAGGCGAGAACCGCCGAGGCGGCCTTGGCTCTTGTAGGAGCGCCGTCCTCGGCGCGAGCTCTTGCTTTTGATCCCGGCGGCCGCAGGAAGAGCTCGCGGCGGGGACGCCGCTCCTACAGAAGCCGAAGCCACACAGGAGCATCACACCAAAGCGATCGACTTGTTCTTGCGTTCGGCCAATCGCTTTTCCAGATAATGGATATTCTGGCTGCCGGCCTGGAATCCGCGGTCTCGCATGATGCGCTGCTGCAGCGGAATATTGGTCTTGATGCCGTCCACCACCATCTCGCTCAGCGCCACACGCATGCGTGCGATAGCCGTGTCGCGATCCGGCCCGTGCACGATCAGCTTGCCGATCATCGAATCGTAGTTCGGCGGAACGCGGTAGCCTTCATAGATATGCGTGTCCACACGCACGCCCGGGCCGCCGGGCGCGTGGAAGTGCTGAATCAGGCCGGGGCTGGGCGCGAACGTTTCCGCGTCCTCGGCGTTGATGCGGCATTCGATGGCGTGGCCGTTGAGGACGATGTCTTCCTGTTTGATGCTCAGTTTCTGGCCGGCGGCGATGCGCAGTTGTTCGACAACCAGATCGATGCCGGTGACCATCTCGGTAACCGGATGTTCGACCTGGATGCGAGTGTTCATTTCGATGAAGTAGAAGTGGCCGTTCTCATACAGGAATTCGAACGTGCCGGCTCCGCGATAACCGATGCGAATGCAGGCCTCGACGCAGACCTTGCCGATCTCAGCGCGTTGTTTTTCGCTGATGCCCGGCGCAGGCGCCTCTTCCACGACTTTCTGATGGCGGCGCTGCATCGAACAATCGCGTTCGCCCAGATGGATCGCATGGCCTTGACCGTCGGCCAATACCTGGATCTCCACGTGGCGCGGATTCTCCAGAAATTTTTCCATGTAGACCTGGTCGTTGCTGAAGGCGGCTTTGGCTTCGGACTTGGTGGTGGAGATGGCGTTGCTGAGCGCCGCTTCCGCATGCACCACGCGCATGCCGCGCCCGCCACCGCCGCCCGCGGCCTTGATGATCACCGGGTAGCCGATCTCGCGGGCGATCTTGGTGTTGGCGACGATGTCATCGCCCAACGGACCGCCGGAACCGGGCACGCACGGCACACCCGCGGCCTTCATGGCGCGGATCGCTTCCACCTTGTCGCCCATCAGGCGAATGGTGTCGGCCTTGGGACCGATGAAGACGAACCCGGATTGCTCCACGCGTTCGGCGAAGTCGGCGTTCTCGCTTAGGAAGCCGTAGCCGGGATGGATGGCCTGCGCATCGGTCACTTCAGCCGCGGCGATGATGGCGGGAACGTTGAGGTAGCTGTCCGCCGACGCCGCCGGCCCGATGCAGACCGATTCATCGGCCATGGCCACGTGCTTGAGGTTGCGATCGACCGTGGAATGCACGGCCACGGTGCGGATGCCGAGCGTATGACAGGCGCGCAGGATGCGCAGCGCAATTTCGCCTCGGTTGGCAATGACGACTTTATCGAGCATGGAAGTTCTCAAAGGCGGGAACAGGGAACAGGGAACGGGGAATGCGGCAATCGGGAAGTTTCATTCCCCGTTCCCGGTTCCCCGTTCCCGCTTCATCCAATAACGAACAACGGCTGATCAAACTCGATCGGCTGGCCGCTTTCGGTCAGGATCGCCACCACCGTGCCGGATACATCGGCTTCGATCGGGTTGAACATCTTCATCGCTTCGATGATCGCCAGCGTCTCGCCTGCCTTGACCGCCTGACCGGTGGTGACGAACGGCGGCTTGTCCGGCGCGGGCGAGAGATAGAACGTGCCCACCATCGGCGCGCGCACCACGTGGCCTTCCGGCAGATTGCTGGCCGGTTTGGCGCTGCCGCCGGTGGAGGCTTCGGTTGGCGAGGTCATCGGCATGGGTGGCTGTGGGCGAGCCTCTGCCTGCACCATCATCGGCGCGGGAGCCGGCGCGGCGTAATGGCCCTTGGGCACCCGGGCCAGGCGTACGGACTCTTCGCCTTCCTTGATCTCGATTTCGGCGAGATTCGATTCTTCCAGCAGGTCGATGAGCTTCTTGATTTTGCGAAGATCCATAGGGGCCTCTTAGGTGTGTGGTAAATGCCGTTCAGCGATGGAGCGACTGATCGGCAAAGATCTCGGTAAAGCTGTCAGCGGTTGTCGTGATGTTCGCGCCGGTGGTGGCGGCACGAGGTGATGGTGCCGGTGGCAGGCGCCGGAATCGGGACCCGTTCCGGGGCAGGCGATGCGTTCTGGCAATGACTCATGCGCGCTCGCCCAGCCGCTTCAAGGCGGCATCCAGCGCGAAGCGATAGCTGTCGGCGCCGAAGCCGCAGACCACGCCGACCGCCAGGTCACTGAAATAGCTGTGGTGGCGGAAGGGTTCTCGGGCGTGGGGATTGGACAGGTGGACTTCGATAAAGGGCAGTGCGATTGCCGCCAGCGCGTCGCGCAGTGCGACCGAGGTGTGGGTGAAGGCGGCCGGATTGATCAGGATGAACGCGGTGCCATCGCCTGCCGCGGCTTGTACCCGGTCCACCAGTGCATGCTCGGCATTGGACTGGAAGGACGTCAGCTCGTGCCCCGCGGCAGCGGCTTGTGCCGCCAGCTGGGCGTTGATGTCAGCCAGGGTCGCATGGCCATATATCCCCGGCTCGCGACTGCCGAGCAGGTTCAGATTGGGACCATGTAGGACCAGCAGCTTTGCCATCGGGTGCTCCAGGGGAGGGCGGCAGTCTGCGCGAAGCCGGCGATGGTGTCCAGATCGCCGAAGTTCGCTGCGCTTTAAGCGTTTGTTTGAAATGTGACGGCCAATGGCGACGGGAGCCGCACGGCGAAAGGCGAAGCAGGCCGGGGAATGTTGCTCCCGACGGACATAAGCCCGCTGGTGACAGGCTGGCGGGATCCGCTCCCGTACGTCAATTCCACCCGGGAATTGCCTGGCCGTTGAAACCTCAGGTGCCCTGCCGGTGGCCGTTCCACCTTCGTTCCTACGTATGGAAGTGGTTAAGGGGCGACACAAGCCTCCGTTCTGCGGTTACATTCTTGCCACTAGTGGGGCTCGGGGGAGTCAGGGATGAAGGTTTGGAAAGTGTGTATCGCCGTTGCGGCGATGCTGGTGGCTGCGCCTGCGGCCGCCGTTGATCTGGCGCCGTTCCTGAAACAGGACCGCCTGGAGAAAATAAAAATATCGCCCACCGGCGAGTACTACGCGGTGACGATGCCGTTGGAAGATCGCACCGCTCTGGTGGTCATCCGCCGCTCGGACAAGCAGATCACTGCCAACGTGGGTGGCGAGAAGCATTCAGTGGTGGACGACTTCTGGTGGGCCAACAACGAACGCATCGTAGTCAGCATGGCCGAGAAATACGGCTCCGAAGACCAGCCTTATGCCACCGGCGAGCTCTACGCGATCAACGCCGACGGCAGCCAGGCGAAGCTGCTGGTCAGCCCGTACGGAACAAATAACTCCGTAAACACGGTACGCATCGGGGGCCCTGAACCGCGTGCCGCTTTCCTGATCGACGACCTGCCCAATGATGAGCGCCATGTGCTGATCAGCATGAGGACGTTCAGCGCCAATCCCATGACCAACGTGGAGCGGCTGAACATCTATAACGGCAAGCTTTGGCGAGTCGCCAGTGCGCCTATCCGGCGCGCTCGCTTCGCCACCGACTCCAAAGGTGCGGTGCGTTTTGCGCGCGGCGCGGGGAACGACAACATCAGCAAGCTGTACTACCGCGATAGCAATGAAGCGGAGTGGCAGCTGATGAACGACGAAGCAAAGACCCATCGCGTTGAAATGCCGCTTGGTTTCTCGGCCGATGGCCGCACTGCATACCTTCAGGTGGAGCAACCGCAAGGGCCTGACGCCATCGTGGCGGTGAATCTGGACAGTGGCGACCGCCGCGAATTGCTGCGTGACGAAACGGTCGATCCGTACGCGATTCTGCACCAGCACAATGCGGCGGAACCCGTCGGCGCGCTTTTCACTTCCGACCGCGCTCGCAACCGCTTCTTCGATGAAACCTTGCCCACGGCACGCATGTATCGTGCGCTGGAAAAAGCATTTCCCGATAGTGCGCTCTTCATTACTTCAGCCACCCGCGATGGCCGCTTACTGCTGCTGAGTGTGTGGAGCGATCGCAATGTCGGCGATTTCTTCTTGTACGACGCGGTGAAAAAGCGCGCCGACCGGGTATTCAGCCGTCGCGAATGGCTCGATCCAGCCCTGATGGCGCCAACACGCGCGGTGAAGTTGGCGGCGCGCGATGGTTTGGCACTGCATGGCTTTCTCACTGTGCCGCGGAATGCCGCCACCGAACCGCTGCCGCTCGTGGTGATGCCGCATGGCGGCCCTTTCGGCGTCTTCGACGACTGGAGTTTCGACAATGAAGCGCAGATGCTGGCGCAATCGGGCTATGCCGTCCTGCGCATCAACTTCCGGGGTTCCGGTAACTATGGCCGTGCCTTCTACCACGCAGGCGCGCGCCAGTGGGGTGGCGACATGCAGCACGATCTGACCGATGCCACCCGCTGGGCGATCGAGCAGAAGATCGCCGATCCGCAACGCATCTGTATCTACGGCGCAAGCTATGGCGCGTATGCCGCGATGATGGGTGCGGCAATGGAGCCCACGTTATACCGTTGCGCGGCAGGATACGTAGGTGTTTACGATTTGCCCGCGATGCACAAGGACGATGCCGGGGTTACCCGATGGATGGAAACCTGGGCCAATGAATGGGTTGGCGAGCGCAGCACCTTGGCGTCGCGTTCGCCCACCACGTTGGCCGGCAACATCAAGGTGCCGGTGTTCATGGCAGCGGGCGGCAAGGACGATCGCGCGCCGATAAGCCACAGCAAGAAAATGGAGAAGGCACTGAAGGCGGCAGGGACACCGGTGGAGACGCTTTACTTCCCCACCGAAGGGCATGGCTTCTACACCGAACCGCACCGGCGCGAGTACTACACCCGTCTGTTGGCGTTCCTGGGGCGTCACTTGGGCGGGGCCACGGCAGAGTAGCCGAAGCTCCATCCATGGCGAGTATCTGGATATGCAACGTAGTCCGCAGTGTGCGGATGTGGCCGCTGCTAACGTGCCGCGAACGGGGAGGGGCCCATGAAACCATGGCTGAGGCGGACGCTGGGGCTACTGCCTATCGTGGGCGGTGGCGCCGGGCTGGCGGTGTTGACGACGGTAATTGCCGGTCAGCAGGACTTGAATGCACTGGGTGCCATTATCCTGGTGACGTTCGCACTGCTTTACCTGGTAGGCATCGTGGCCGGTTTGTGGATGTTGGAAGACCATCGCCACGCCGTGGCGCTGAATCTGGTGTTCTGGGCACTGCAGGTGCCGCAACTGATCTCGCCGGTAATGACTTACGTTTTCTGGGCGCCGGCCAACATCGGTGTGTGGTGGAATATGACCACCTCGCAAAGCGGCTTCGCTTATCAGGTTGGCAGCACATTCCAGTTCGATCTGTTGAATATAGGTAGCAATGTCGCCGTTGCACTCAACGCTTTCGCGCTGGTCTGCATGCTGTATCTGTGTGTGCTCTACCGCCGACAGTATCCGGCGATCGAACCCGAAGTTGTGGAGGATGTCGCAACGCTGCCTGCGGCGGATCAGATGTCTCCATAGGATGGGTCGAGCGGAGCGACACCCATCGATCACAGTGATGGGGTGTCGCTACGCTCGACCCATCCTACGGCGCTGGGGGCGGAGATCTTGTCGTCGTTTCGATCGCAGCGTCAGCAGGCGTGACGTCTTCTGCACCGGGTGAGCGGGTGTGCTCGGCGACCTCGTTGGTGGCCTGCGCCGCTCGCAATGCCTCGCTGGGGGACGCCGGTGCCTTGCCTTCATCGCGCGCAAGATCCATGCGTAGCCGCGGCAGCGACTGCGGATGCGCATGCACCAGGTAGTCGATCATCCGCTCGCGCACGGCGCAGCGCAGGTCGAACAGCTCGCCGGAGTTGCGCGCGCTGACCAGCAGTCGCACTTGCACTGTGGTCTGGTCCGTTTCGGTGATCTGCGCCACGCAGACGCGGCCATCCCAGCGCTCGTCCGTCTCGCAGATGCGCTGTAGCGCTTCACGTACGTCCGTCATCGGCGTGCGGTAGTCCAGCCACAGGAAAGAAGTGCCCAGCAGATCTGAACTGGTGCGGGTCCAGTTCTGGAAAGGATGCTCGATGAACCACGTCAACGGCACCACCAGCCGCCGCTCATCCCAGATGCGCACTACCACGTACGCGCTGGTGATTTCTTCTATGCGGCCCCATTCGTTTTCCACGATCACCACATCGTCCAGGCGGATCGGCTGGGTGATGGCGATCTGCAGGCCGGCGATAAGATTGCCGAACACCGGCTTGGCCGCGATGCCCGCGACCAGCCCAATGATGCCCGCCGAGGCCAGCAGCGTGGTGCCGATCTGACGAATGGTGGGAAAGGTCATCAACGCGATCGAAACACCTATCAGTACCGCGCCACCCTGGGCCACACGGCTGATGACGCGCGTCTGCGTCTGTATCCGGCGTGCGGCCAGATTGTCCGCCACTTCCACCGGATGCTCGCGCACGATGCGTCGTTCCACCGCGCCAATGGCGCGCACCGCCAACCAGGTCAGGCAAAGCAAACCGCCGATGCCCAGCGCATGCTGGATGTTGGCTATCCATTCCGGCGGCAGCGTGGTGGCACGCACGGCCACACTGAGGAAGAACAGCGGCAGCGCGAAAGCCGCGGGCGCCGCAACCACTTGTGCGATGCGTGCCCGCAGGTATTCCGCTGCGTGCCGGCGCGCGCGTCGGGCGATCGCCAGCAGCACCTGTTGCACGATCAGGCCAAGGACCAACGCGATCAACAGCGGCCACGCTACGGCAACGAGGTCCTGCCACTGGCTTGATGTCATGCAGTGCTCCCACGACTATTCACATCGCAGCGTGGCGCAAGCGGCGTAAACATCGTGTCGAATGAGCCGCGATGGCGGAATGATGAGTTGCGCGAAACGGCGCAGTGCATCGATGGTGCTATCGCGCGGAAACAGCGCGGACGTGCGTCGGCGCTCCTAGGAAAGGTCAGAACAACCCTTTTTTTGTCATTCCCGCGAAGGCGGGAACCCAGCGCCTCTGTTCTTCATGGATTGAAGTCGCTGGATGACCCGCCATGCGGCGGTTGAAAAACGCTTCCCGCCTGCGTGAGGGTGACGATAACTAACGGGGCCATACCTGGGTCCATGTCTCAACCTGAGCACGGCGATGTCTGTTACCAGAGTCGGGAGTGTCCAGTGTTCACTTGCGAGAAGCTTCCAGCTGAATCTGTGCACCCGTCAGGCGCCGACCCTGCGCCGCACTTCTTCAAAGTCGCGCACTGGCCGAATCTCCACGCAGCCGGTTTTGGTCCAGGGGAATTCCTGTGCGATGCGGACGGCTTCTTCCATATTCTCCGCTTCGATCAGATTGAAACCACCCAGAATTTCCTTGGTTTCGGCGAACGGGCCATCCATTACTGAAGTGCGGCCATTGCGTATCCGTACCGATTTGGCGGTCACCGGCTCTTCCAGTTGCTGCGAATCCAGCAGCTTGCCTTCCGCGCGCAGTTCATCGGCATGCGTTATACAGCTATGCATCATGGTGTCGTAAGTTCCGGCGGGCAGCTCTTCCAACATCGTGTCGTCGGTGTAGATCAGCAATGCGAATTTCATGCGGTCCTCCCAAGGGCGCCCATGGCGCGCGAGCGGCGATTGTGCCATGCCGCCAGAGGTATCGGACCGTGCAGCGCTTAGGTTCTTGATAAGTTGCGCAGCGCACGGGAATGCCCGACCACCCGGGCTGATCGTGAAGAAAAATAACGAGTCAGTCCGCAGGACAGGCAGGTGTTGTCGTGCTAACCGCTTACTGGGCGCAGCTAACCCGGCGCCATCCTTCGCATATCGGCTCCGGTCCTCTCGTAGAGCGGAGCTTGCTCCGCTAGCGCCGTCATGGCTGATCAAGCGGCTCCGGCGCAGGCCGAGATCCGGCTCCTTGGAGCGGTGTTATCAGGCCGGATCCTTGCGGAACGCGCCTGATATCGCGACCACTCCTCAGTCCTGCGTGCGGAAATAGGCTTCCACCTGACCGTTGATCTTCAGCGTCATGGGATTGCCGCGGCGGTCCTTGGATTTTCCGACCGCCACCCGGATCCAGCCTTCGCTGACGCAATACTCTTCCACGTTGTCGCGTTCCACGCCGTTGAAGCGGATACCGATGCCGCGGTCCAGCATTTCGGCGTCGTGAAAAGGGCTGCGCGGATCGGAGGCCAAGCGGTCAGGAGGCGTATCGGTCATGGAAATCGTTGGCTGCATCGTGGCCAGCGCCACAGGGCCGACAAGGATAAACCAGACCGCCGCGGCCCGCTTTATGGCGCGCCCAACCCTCCGAAAGCCGCGCCACGTAGAGCGGAGCTTGTGCTTGCATCCCCTTGGAGGCTCCGCTGCTCTTCGCCCAGCCGCCAGGAGAAGGGCCGAACAACTCACCCGCGAAAGACTACAAGCCAAAGATTCCGCAGCAGCAACACGAAAGCGCGATAATGCGAAAACAGCCATCGCATTGCCTTTTTCCGCATATCGGCACGCCGCGGTACCCACACACTTCCTTTCGGCCCGCCTCATGTCCCTGCCTGACCAAGAATTCGACCCCGACGACAACTTCGACCAGGCCTTCCAGGATGAGGACGACATCGATCTGGACGACGCCGAAGCCCTGGTCTGGAATCTCCTGACGCTGATCAACCCCGGCGACGAAGAAACCGCGTTGCGCCAGTTTTCGGCCTACCGCGATGCGGCAGGCGAACCCGATGCCGGCGACCAAACGATCTGGTTCATCAAAGAGGTTGTTGATTGGACATCGGGTTTCTACGTGGATGAAAAAGACAGCGAAGCCCTTATCGACTGCCTGAACCAACTCGCCGCGCGGTACAGCATCGACATCGACTGGGGCGGCGATCCCAGCGACGATGAATTCCTGGAAAACACCGACGTGCCCGCATTGTTGAACACAGCCTACGACCGTTTGCGGGAACACGGCTATACCTTGTGGAACTGGAGCACCGGCAGCGATGCCTACGCCGGCTGGACAGCCCTCAGTCGTGATGACGAAGCGATGCAGCAACTCGCTTCTGTGATGGGCATCGATTTGCGACGGGGCAGCGACACGCTCTGATCGGCCACGTTCTGGTGTGAGCGTGATACCCGGTTGCAAATGCAAGCGAGCGCTTTGGACCACGCACTGCAAAGCGCCAATGGCACCGGCTTGCCAATTACGTTAGCGATTCGATGTCAGCTCTGTTTTTGCGCCTTCCGAGTTGTCTGTCGTGAGGCAAAAGCTCGCGGCGGGACGCCGCTCCTACAACAGCGCGATCCATCGGGGTAGCCGGCTTTTGTAACTACGTAGTGCGACCGGCGGTACGGGTGTGAAAAAGTCACCCTACCGTTCGTCGGCAAGCTGGCGACAATGACTTCCGGCAGGGTTGACTACAGATGTAGTCATGAGTCATGTTGACTACAGGTGTAGTCAATGGAATTCTCATGGCCAAGTCGCAAAAAACCATCGGCGATCAGGAGCTGGCACTGCTCCAGTATCTGTCGGAGCACGGCGAGGCTTCGGTGGGCGAAGTAGCTGCCGTTTTCGCCGAATCGCGTGGCCTGGCTCGCTCCACGGTGCTGACCATGATGGAGCGCCTGCGTGCCAAGTCCTATCTGCGCCGCCGCCATGTCAATGGGGTTTACCGCTATGCGCCGGTCGCGCGTCCCGATGACCTGATGCGCAGCGCGGTGGGCAGCTTCGTCGAGAAAACCTTGCAGGGTTCTGTCTCGCCTTTTGTGGCCTGGATGTCGGAGCGCACCGAAGTCAGTGAGGGCGAGCTGGCGGAACTCGAAGCGTTGGTCGCCACGCTTCAATCCAAGCGCAAGGAGAGCTGATATGGCGCTCGAATACATCAGCGAAATCCTGTTGCCGCGCCTGTTCGCCGCCAGCGTGCAATCGACATTGCTGGTCGCTGTGGTGTGGACGTTGTGCCGTCTGCTGCCGCGTTTGCCCGCGGCGGCGCGTTGCTGGCTATGGTGGCTGGTCGCCCTGCAATTAGTAGTGGGCGTGTTGTGGGCCAGTCCGTTGGCGCTGCCGTTGCTTCCTGCTGATTCCGAAATGCCGGCGATGCTAGCCCCCTTGCAGCCGCTCGCAACAACGACGGCTGTCGGTACCGCGGCGATTCTGCCCGCTATGTCGGAAGCTTCGCTTTCGTCCACTGCCCTTGCTCCTCCGTCGTCCGCTTGGTCATGGCCTCTAGTGTTGTCGTTGCTATGGCTGCTGGGCCTCAGCTTCATGATCACCCGCACATTAGTGGGTTATCTGACGACGCGTCGCCTGCTGCGGGAGTCCGTGCCATGCCGCGACGCCACATTGACGCAAGCATTGAATCTCGCCGCGGAAGCGCACGGCTTGCGCAAGACGCCGAAGCTGCGGTTGTCATCTGCTATCAGTTCGCCGCAACTGATCGGTCCGTGGTCGCCGGTGCTGATGCTGCCGGCGCATCGGCTGCCATCGCTGGATGCCGACGAACTGGATATGGCCCTCACCCACGAGTTGACGCATCTGCAGCGCGGCGATCTGTGGTGGGGCCTGCTGCCGTCGCTGGCGCAGCACGTGTTCTTCTTCCATCCACTCGCGCATCTGGCCGCGCGCGAGTACGCCTTCGCCCGCGAAGCCGCCTGCGATGCCGCCGTGCTTGCCGGAAATCCGCAATGCGCAGGTGACTATGGGCGCTTGCTCTTACGGCTCGGCGTCGCGACTCGTCCAAGTGCTGGTCTGGCCAGCGCCTCTCCCACTTTTCTCATGCTCAAGCGGAGACTGCTCATGTTGCAGCAAAGCGCTTCGCCCTTGCGCGCCAGTGCGCTGGTACTGACGGTCGCAGTCGCACTGGTCGGCGTGGTGCCTTATCGCGTCACTGCGCACGCGGCCCAACCCATCGCACCGGCTTCGAATCCCGCACCGGCTGCGAATGCATTTCCGGTACCGGTACCTGTCCCGGTGCCGATGGAGCTTCCAATCACAATGGCCTCTTCGCAGACGATGGCTGCTTCCCGCATCGTTCCTGCACCACCGGTGGTGCCCGTACCTCCCACGGCGCCTCCGGCTCCTTCTGCCATGGCGGCTGCTCCTGCCGCCCCACCCGCACCACCACGGCCCCTTGTCAGTAACGGCGTCTGGACGCATAGCAATAGCGACTACGCGCACGTATTGATCGACGGCAATACTACTAACGCCATTGGCAACGCCGATGATCTTCGCGCTGCGAAGTCGCAGCAGCGTAACGGCGGAGCGTTGCTGTGGGTGCGGAAAGGCGACAGCAAATACGTAGTGCGCGACGTGGCGACTATTCGTCGACTGCAAGCCGCCTACGCGCCTGTCGTGAAGCTGGGCGAAGAGCAAGGCCGCCTGGGCGAAAAGCAAGGTGAGCTGGGTGCCAAACAGGGCGAGCTAGGTGTGCGCCAGGGCGAGCTCGGCGCGCGGCAGGGCGAAATCGCGGCACAGCATGCGGTCGCGGTAGTGCGCAGTGTCAGCACCGACCCCGGCGTCCACAACAAGGCCCAGGCGGCCGACACGGAGAAGCGCCTTGCAGCCTTGGGAGAACAACAAGATCAACTTGGCCGCGAGCAACAAGCGCTCGGTACCAAACAGCAGGAACTCGGCCGCCAACAGCAGGCCTTGGGTGAGCGCCAGCGTGCCGCCAGCGAAGCGGCGCAACGTGAAGCCGAAAGGCTGATCGATGCAGCCATCGCTAACGGGTTGGCGCAACCGGTGCGGTAGCCGGAGAGCGGGGAACCGGGAATAGGAAACGGTTGCTCTCTGTCGCCGAACCCGCCTGCGCCGTGCTGGGCCGCAACGAGGCGTATCGCAACAGAGAGCGATGGCGAATAGCCATTGGAGGCGCTTCTCGTGGAGCGGATTAATTCCCTGCAGGAGCGACGTAAGTCGCGACGTTGATGTTTCAGGTCGCGACTTACGTCGCTCCCACAAGGATGCCATGCCGACGTCGTTGCCACGGCGGCTTGACTCTCGAAATAGGATCTCGGCGCTACGAAAGCGCGGTACTAGGTCACTGCGCCAACCCGCGCCCTTGTGCCTTGGCGTTGCGAATGACCGCGCGGACGAGATCGCGGTCGCGGTGGCGGGAAATAGGGATGGCGCCGAGTTGGATGGCGTGCTCGCGTACGTCAGCGGGAAGATCGTAATGCGCGCCGCTGGTCTTGTTCTGGAAAGCGCGCCGTGGAATACCCAGGCGATCGGCGAAGGCATGCAGTTCATCCAGCGTGTCGGCCATCAGGTGGGCCCAGCGCTGGCCACGCCATAGTGTCACCGCGTCATCGACGTAGACGCTCATGCGCGCGACTGGCTAAAGCGCGTGGTTGAAACAAGACCCGCAAAAAGACTCATCGTGGCGGCCGCACCATGCGATCCATCAAGTGCTCCAGGATGGCGGGCATATCGCCGCATTTGCCCATGTGTACCGGCGAGGTCTGGATGATGGAACTGCGCTTGGCGGTGAGCCAGTGGAAGCGCGCGCGATGCGGCAGCAGTCCGATAGGGCCGGCTTGCGCACCGCCGCGGCATATCGCAGGAATGGCATCCAGATGGCGGCGCAGGGATTCCAGGTCCAGCGTGGGGTCCAAGGCCAGTAGCCGGGATTCCTCCGGTTCGATGCGCGCGTCCAGAAAGCCAGTCCTTTCGCAGGACAGAATGACGCCCACGTTGACGAATTCTTCCCGCTCCACCCGCGGCACCACACGGATCACCGCATAGTCGTAGGTATCAAGTGCGTGCACGGATCGCCTCCTGCACGAACGCCGCGCGCTGCGCCAGCCGCAGCACCAAATAGTCCACGTATGCGCCGCGTTGTTCGGCTGGCTCGGCGAAAGCGTCTTCGCTGTCCAGCCAGGCATCGGGAATCTGCGACACGACGCCGGCGATAACATCGCGATCCAACTTGGCAGCCGCTTCCGCATCAGCTTGGGCCAGCGTTGCCGCCCACGGCAGCAGCACGTGGTCCTTGATCAGAACAAAAGGTTTGTCGGCACCGGCGGTACGCCCGTCCCACCCATGGTGAAAGTAAAGCGCCGCGCCGTGATCTATCAGGTACAGCTGCCGGTGCCACATCAATAGGTTGGTATTGCGAGCGGTACGGTCGACGTTGCTGACGTAGGCGTCGAACCAGACGATCCGGGATGCGAGATCCGGTGAGGGTTGTTCCGCCACCGGATCGAAATTCACCGCGCCTGGCAGGTAATCCAGCGCAAGGTTCAGCCCAGCACTGGCGCGTATCAGGTGCTGGATCTCGGGATCGCCTTCCGTCCTCGCCAGATCCGGGTCCAATTCCGCCAGTACGATTTCAGGCACTGGCAAGCCAAGCGCGCGTGCGATGCCACCGGCTACCAGTTCGGCGATCAATGCCTTGGGCCCCTGGCCGGCACCGCGGAACTTGAGCACGTACATGCCTTGGTCGTCGGCCTCGATCACCGCGGGCATGGAGCCCCCTTCCCTAAGGGGAGTGACATAGCGAGTGGCGGCTATCGTTCGGAGGGGCATCGGCACAGGATAACCGCGCACAACGCCTGCACAGCAAGGAAGCTAGCCAATGAAATCCGCCAAGGGAAAAAGGCGGGCGCCGGAGGGAGCAGAACCGTGACCCGCATAGAAAAGAGGTATCGGCGGAGGGCGGTCGCTTCGCGAGTCCGGCTACCCGCCCAGGAAACGGGCACCACACCACCGCAAGGTGCCGCTCCTGCCGCAGCGGAGAATCGATAGGCGATCCAGACGAGGTTGACCCGCACTTCTCGCGAAACCAATAAAACGGTTTGGCGTCGATTCTCCAGTGGGTCCTGGGTCAAAGCTTCTTTGCGGAGTTTCTGAATTCAGGCTTGGCCAACCCAAGTAGGTTGGCACCCACGCGACCTTTATAAGATGTTGCCCGCGAAAACGGAGTGTAGGGTGTGTCTCCAGATTGTTAGCGCTTAACGAGATTCAGCCGGCGTACGACAAAGACATTCTCCCGGCCGCTTATGAACGTGAGCCCCTGCGTGGCGTTCATACAGACCGTCCATTTTCATTCTTTTAACCTCACCTCCATGTGAAATTTACATCCTGGAGCGTATTCATGAACATCTTCGTCATCCCCCAAGGAGGTCTTGAAGATGGGCAGTTTGAATCAGTATCCGTCCAGTGGTCGCTTCCGCTGCGAGGTCGTGGATATCAAGGCGGAGCTGGAGCAGTGGAAGAGGGACATACACGAGTATGGGTTTTATGAACCCGGTGTGCCGTTCAAAAAATACGAGCCCAGCCTGCTTTTCGCTTACGATGCCTATCTGCAGCACCACAAGATTCCGCTGGACGAGTTGCTGCGCACCTTGGAAGCCAAGTACAGCGAACGATTCGACAGGATGGATCGCATGGACTGGCATGTAATGCGCGAGTTGTTGCAGCAGGTGTGGCAACGCATGGGTGGATCACTTGGCACCACGCGTACCAGGCAATAGCAAGCCGTCGCGCAAGCGCGAACAAACAAAACTCAAAAAGCGTCGGCGGCTGTTCACAGCTGTCGACGTTTTTTTTCACCATGCTTTTATTGCGGGGCCGATAGGCTTGTCGGACGAGCGAACCGAGGAGCTAGCGATGAAAGTGCACGAAATGATGACGACGGACGTATGCGTCGTGTCGCCGAACAATACGTTGCGCGATGCCGCGATGCTGATGGAAAAGATGGACATCGGCAGCCTGCCTGTAGGCACCAATGACCGCTTGGTAGGCATCATCACCGACCGCGACATAGCGGTACGCGCCGTCGCCCACGGTAAGACGCCGGACACCACTGTGCAGGAAGCGATGTCGACCGACATCAAATACTGCTACGAAGATGAAGACGTCGACCATGTCGCCCGCAACATGGCCGATCTTGAGTTGCGCAGGATGCCGGTGGTCAATCGCGACAAGCGCCTGGTCGGCGTGGTGTCGCTATCCAACTTCGCCTACAGCGGCGATCGGAAAGCATCCGACAAGCTGCTGAAGGGTGTTGCGGCGCCGCATTGATCGGAAGGCGGATGCGTAGCGACATCCGATAGCGACACAGGTCCTACGAAGGCGCCCCGCGTATGCGGGGCGCTTTTTTATTTGGGGCTTGCTGACCCTCACCAACCCGAGAATTCCAATAGGCGCTTTCCATAACGTTGCGACGGAACTCCATTATCAAGAGTCCAGCGTGCCGAGGATCATATCGTCGGATTCACCGTGGTGATTATCAAGTGAAGGCTGGTAGATGAGCTGCGGAGAATATCGTGATGGCAGCGTGAAGCGATCATGCCAGTAAGCGCGTGCGGCTGTTAGGTATACAGGTTCTACTCATTAATATTAGCGAATGTCGAAACGCATACTGATCGTCTGTGTTGGAAACCTATGCCGCAGTCCAACGGCCGAAGTGTTGCTGCGGCACGCATTGCCTGCCGATACGTACGCAGTTAAGTCGGCTGGCCTGGCGGCCGTCTATGGAAACCCCATGGATCCAAGGGCGGCAGCGCTGCTGGCGGAGCGTGGTTTCAGCGGCGAAAACCACATTTCCCACCGGGTAAACCGGCCACTTGTCGAGGGCGCCGACATCGTTCTGGCCATGGAAAAAAAGCACATGACCGCGCTATCAAAGTTGGCCCCGGGTGCCCGCGCAAAAATCCACCTGTTGGGAAAATGGCAGGGCAATCTGGAAATCCCCGACCCTTACCGCCGGGACTTGTCCGCGTACGAGCGCGCATATCAGATGATCGATGAAAGTATCAAGCATTGGTGTCCACGCATTTAGCTCGTCTTTTAACACGTGACACCGCTTTCACGACTGGCCGTCCGGGCGCGTAATAATGGCTGCGCGTAATGTCCTTTCATCAGAATGCAGCCTGTTCTTCACCCTGTCATCAGATTTTTTCCACTAAATTCTCTTCGATATAACAGGACGGCCAGCATGCGCGTTGCCGGTGAAATGCCGCCATGGTGCATGAGGGTTAACCGCTGAGGGGCGTGGTTGCTGTAGGTGCGGATGCACACGGATTCCAAAAAAACCCATAAATAAGTCCGAGGCAAAGGTGCATGGAGAACCCCAAACTGGTGGCGGCCAGCGCTATCGCACTGGCAGTCACCTTAGTAGCCATTTTTTCGATGCGTCCCTGGGCCCGGCGTCTGGGACTGGTGGATAAACCGGATGCCCGGAAGCGTCATCGCGGCCGCATTCCCCTGATCGGAGGGCTGTGCTTTTTCTTCGGCACTCTGGTCGGGCTTACCTATCTGGGGTATCTGGATCGGTTTGTCATGAGCCTGATGGCCGGCGGAGCGCTGCTGGTCGCCGCAGGCGTAGTGGACGACGTCAAGGACACCAGTGTCCGCTCCCGGCTGCTGATAGAAGCCACCGCTGCCGCCATGGTGATCGTGGTGTCGGGTTTCTATATCGACCATCTGGGTGATCTGCTCGGCATCGAAGGATTCCGTCTCGGGTTGATCGGTATTCCTGTAACGGTCTTCGCCGTTATCGGACTGATCAACGCCTTCAACATGTTGGATGGGATCGACGGCCTCGCCGCTGCCATGGCGATGGTCAGCATCGCCGCCGTACTGCTTTACGACACTGCCGGAATGTCATCGCCAGGCGTGCTGTTTCTGCTGCAAATTCTGTTCGCGGCGCTCGTGCCCTACCTGTGCGTCAATCTTGGGTGGCCGGACGGGCGCAAGATCTTCATGGGCGATGCGGGCAGCACGCTGATCGGGTTCGTGCTGGCGTGGAGCCTCATCTATGTGAGCCATCGCAGCGTCGGCCGAACGGCACCGGTCGATGTGCTGTGGTGCGTGGCACTGCCGGTGATGGATACGCTGGCGGTGATGCACCGGCGTATCAGGCTGGGCCGCTCGCCGTTCAAGCCGGACAGACAGCACCTGCATCATCTTTTGGTCGACGCCGGATGTCCGCCGCGCATGGCGCTGGTGGCCATCGTGTCGGCTGCCGGCGTGCTGGTGATGCTGGGCTATGCATTGCGCGGCGCACCCGAGACAGTGAGCGCGGCACTTTTCGTCGCTGTGCTGGCCGCGTACATGTTGTGGTTGCCGCCGTTGCTCGCATGGCTCCGCAAGCCAAAGGAGTGGCGTTCGCCATCGGCTGGCCCGTCGATGCCATGGAGCTCTGTCGCCACTGATCGCACGTTGGCGCTGGAACGCATCGCCGCAGTTCCTTCCGGCTTGCCTGTACTGATCGACGAAGTTACCGAACAGGATCTGCAGACGGCCGGACCCGCTGTCGAAGCGCCGTCGTCCGTTAAGACGTTATGCGTGCTTGCGGCCGCGCCGGATGCCGTCAAGATGGCGCCGATTGCGCAGAAGCTGTTGCACGACGAACGGTTTGATTCGACCGTGTGCGTTACCGCTACTCCTCGCCATGATGCCGAGCAGGTGCTGCGGCTGTTCGACCTGCAGGCGGACGTGCAACTCGAAGCCGGCTCGGGTGAGGACCCGGCCGATGCCGCTTTCGCCGCGCTCGGTGGAATGAAGCGCGTGTTGAACGAAGTCCAGCCGGACCTGGTGCTGGTGCCTGAAGATGCGTCAACTACCTTGGCGGCGGCGCTGGCGGCCTACTACCGTCATATTCCCGTGGTGAGCATCGAAACCGGGCACCCGGACGCGGCCGCCAGCCACCTCAATGGTGATGCCAGTCGGAAGATCATCCATACGCTGGCCTCGCTGCACGTCGTTCACAGTGAACACGCCGAACGCGACCTGCTTTCCGAAGGTGTCCCCGCCGATCGCATGCTGGTGACCGGAGATACCGCCGTCGACACTCTGCACATGGCGCTGGGACGCCTGCGACGGGACGCCGTATTGAACCAGGATCTGGCGCGCCGGTTCTCGTTCCTGCGCGCGGGCAGTCCTTTGCTCCTGGTCGCCTGCCGCGGCGGCATGGCCGAGAACGGCAGCGTGGTCGCCGGTGCATTGCGCCGCGTTGCGCCCTGGCACCCGGAAATCGATATCGCCTGTCCGACCGAGCTGATACCCCGCTCCCTGGACAGCGCCGAAGCGCCGCTCAGCATATTCAACAACGTGCATTCCATCGATCCGCAGGACTACCTGGCCTGGGTCTATCTGCTGAACGCGGCGCATCTGATCGTGGCCGACAGCGAAACCCAAGCCGAAGCCGCGGCGCTGGGCAAACCGGTGCTGGTGGTGCAGGGAGGCTCGCATCCGGTGGACGTCATTGAACGCGCCAACGTGAAAGCGGTGGGCCCGAACCCGACGACCATGGCCGACCGCATCCTGACGTTGCTGGGCGAGCAACCCGCTTACGAAGCGATGTGCCTGGAATCGGAAGATTGGAGCGGCGAAGACATCGCATGCCAACGCATCATCGAAGCATTGGCGGACCTGTGCCCCACAAAAACCGCCTCCGCGATCCCGACGCGGGGCACAGGCCCGCTTATCGCTCCAGGCCTGGAAGGTATCCAAGGTATCCGGGGGGCGCTATGAACCCGCTACATCCACATCCGCCGGATAGCGGACGCGAAGAACGGCAGCAACTCAACCGCGCAGGCAGGCCCTTGTCGCAGCTGTGCGCGGTGACTCCCACTTTGACTGGTGAAGCACTATGGCTACGCATTTAATGACGAGGACCGCCACGCGCGGTCAGACGCCGACGATCCACGACGACGACATCGACCTGCCGTCTCTGGTGACGACGCTCTCTGAAAATAAACGGACCATTCTGTTGGGAACGGGCTTGTTCCTGCTCGCCAGCCTCGCCTACATCGTACTGGTCACACCCAAGTACGAAGCCAACGCCGTGGTGCAGGTCCAGAACAGGCTTCCCAACGTGCCCGGTTTGAGCAGCAGCAACGCGATGGCGGCGCCGTCGCCCGCTGAAGCGCCAGCCGCCACCGAGATACAGCTGCTGACGTCGCGCCGAGTGCTGGGCCAGGCACTGGAGAAGCTTGATCTGGATATCGCCATCGAGCCCTTCCGCTTGCCGCTGATCGGCGATTTCATCGCGCGTCAGTATCAATCATCGAAGCCCGGCGATCTGGCATCGCCCTGGTTCGGACTGAGCCGTTATGGCTGGGGCGGCGAGCGGGTGAAGATCGCGCGGTTGGACGTGCCGCCGGAATACGTCGACGTTCCGCTGCAAATGAATGTCGGCCAAGGAGGCCGCTATACCTTGTCCGATGGCGAAGGCCGCGTGCTGGTACAAGGGCGCGCGGGGCAGGACGTGGACAGCAACGGCATCAAGGTGCGGGTGAACGAACTCGTCGCCAATCCCGGCATGCGCTTCAAGGTCAAGCGTCTGGACACCACCACGATCATGGCCGGCCTGAAGCGCGACGTTATCGCTACCGAGCAGGGCCGCAGCTCCGGCGTCATCTCGCTGACGTACGCGGATACCGATCCGCTGCGTGCCAAGCGCGTGCTGGATGAAATCACTCAGGCCTACGTACACCAGAACGTCGCCCGCAATTCCGCCGAGGCGGCCAAGCGTCTGAAGTTCGTTACCGAGCAGTTGCCGAATGTACGCGACGAGCTGGCGAAAGCGCAGGCAGCGCTGCGCGACTTCCAGAACCGCACCCAGACCTTGGATGTCGGTGTGCAGAACAAGGCGCTGATCGACCAGACCATCGCGCTGGACACAGGTATCCAGCAGCTGCGTATCCAGATGACGGACATCGCGAGCCGATACACGCCGGAGCACCCCAGCTATCAGGCGTTGCAGCGGCAGATCGGCCAGTTTCAGGGCGAGAAGAACGCGCTCATGGGTCGGATCAAGCAACTGCCGGACACGCAGCAGGGTTTGTTCCGTCTGAACCGCGATGTCGAGGTGACCAACCAGACCTATGCCAATCTGTTGGATCAGGCGCAACAGCTCGACATCGCGCGTGCCAGCGCGGTGGGCAATGCGTTGGTGATCGATCCGGCGGCGGTCAACATGCGTAATCCCGCATGGCCGCAAACGCTCCCAATCCTTGCCGGAGGCACCCTGCTGGGCGCTTTCGTGATGGTGGCCTTCGTCTTGCTGCAGCAGACGTTCAAGCGCGGAGTCGAGGACCCCATCGATATCGAACTGCTGGGCCTGCCCGTCTACGCCTCGATACCTTTCAGCGAAAAAGGCCGCGAGCTGAGCGTGCACCAGAATCGCTACAGCCGCGATGGGCGGCAGCATCTGCTCGCCCTGCGTGCGCCCACGGACCTGGCGATGGAGGCTTTGCGCACGCTGCGCACCAGCCTGCACTTCGCGCGCTTGAAGACCAAGAACAATCTGCTGATGATCGCCGCGCCAAGTCCCGGCGTGGGCAAGACCTTTGTCTGCGCCAATCTCGCCGTCGCTATTGCCCAGGCAGGACAGCGCGTGCTGCTGATCGATGCGGACATGCGCCGCGGCACCTTGCATAAAGCACTCGGCGTCCGTTGGGAAGGGGGGCTGTCCGAATTGCTCTCCGGGCGGGTCGAGCTGGAGGACGCCATCCGCCGCGTCCCCGGTACCGACAATCTGTCGTTCATCTCGCGGGGATCAGCGCCTCCCAATCCTTCAGAGCTGCTGATGAACCCGAAGTTCGCTTCGTTGTTGCAGCAGTTAGGGCAGCAGTACGACATCGTCGTGATCGATACACCGCCGGTGCTGGCGGTAACCGATGCCGCGGTCATCGGCCATCACGTGGGCACCAGCCTGATGGTGGTGCGTTGGGGCTTGAACCAGCAACGGGAGATCGCGTTGGCCAAGCAACGGTTGGAGCAGAACGGCGTGCGCGTCAAAGGCGCCATATTCAATGGCGTGCAGAAGCGCGGCGCCGGCCGGTACGCGTACAGCTATTACGAGTACATCCCTGCCCGCAACAACTCGAAGCTGGGTTGAGCGCAGGGCCACGCCGCAATCCAGTGCGCGCGGGGCAAGAAGAAAGAGGAGACGTATGCCGATACATGCCGGAATGATGACGCTGCACCGTGCGCACTGGGTTGCGGCCCGTCGGGTTGCTTCTCCGCGTTCCGCCCCTGTAGGAGCGGCGTCCCGCCGCGAGCTCTTCCGTCAGGTCGTTTTAAAACCAAGAGCAGTTGAAGCGCGAGCGTTCGCCATCCGGACGCGCTGCGGCGCGCTTTCGATCGAGCAGGCCGAGAGGTTACCGGGGCGCGGAGCGGCGTCCCGCCGCGAGCTCTTCCCGTCAGATCGCGATGGAAGCCAAGAAGCAACTGAAGCACACGCGTTCGCCATCTGGACGCGCTGCGGCGCGCTTTCGATCGAGCAGGCCGAGAGGCTATCGGGGCGCGGAGCGGCGTCCCGCCGCGAGCTCTTCCGTCAGACCGCTGCAAAGCCGAGAGCAGTTGAAGCACACGCGTTCGCCATCCGGAGGTGCCGCCGCGAACGCTTCCTGTCAGATCGCGATAGAAGCAAAAGCTCGCGCCGGGGACGGCGCTCCCACAAGGGCGAGCGTTTGGTAAAGGCGAGAAACAACGTGACCCATTCCAATAGTGTTCACAGGCCCTAGCATGCAGATCACCATGTCCCCGTACTACGGTAAGCCGGACTTCTCCGCGTTGTCGAAGGGCAGCGCCGCGCGCGAACGGATCGATCTGATATCCGTGGCCGACATACTGCGCAACGCGTTCGTCTATCCACCGCATTCGATCTTCGAGGACGTGAAACTGGTGACCTTCGGCTTCTGTCCCAATCACGACATGCACGTGGCGCCGGTATTCCATTTCAAGTTCCGCAATGCCGGCGAGGTACCCGAGGTCGCGAAGCAGGACCAGGATTGGGTAGGTGTCTACCATCGCTTGCTCTGTCAGGCCATCAGCAATTCGTGTTCCGAGATGAAAGCGCCATGGCTGCTGCAGAGCGGTGGCAAGGATTCGACCACGCTGGCGATCGCCGCAGCCGATGCCAGGCCGGATACCACCTGCATCACTTATCTTGGCGGCCGCGAGGAGAACGAACTGGAGTCGGCCCGCCACGTCGCCAGATCGCTGGGCTTGCGGCATGAAGCGCTGGTGTGCGATCCCGGCCGGGCATATGACCGTTATGTCGCGGTGGCCGATCGCATGCCGTTGCTGACCGCCGACTTCGCCTTGCTTTCCTATGTGGACCTGGCCACCGAGGTCGCTGCGCGTGGTGGCGACGGCGTTATCGATGGATTGGGGGCGGACAGCTATTTCGGCACGCCGGTGGACCGGCAACAACGGATACTCGCCAGGCTGGCTCGGAATATCCGCCTGCCAAGCAACGTCGCTGAACTACCGTTGGTCGATCGCAGTTTCCAGCTGTGCTTCATGCTGGGCACGTTGCAGATGAATGCGATCGAACGCGTCTTCCCCGGTTCGCGTTTCAGCGATACGGAAGTTGACAGCTTGTTCGGGCGTCCCATCTCGCGTGAATCGCGTGCTCGCCTGGCGTTGTTCAACGATGAGATCGCATCGGCGACCAGCCTTTGGGAATGGCGCGATATGTCGATGTCCATCGCCGGGTCGGCCGGCGCGTTCGCCAAAGGGTTGTACACCGCCAGCGCCTTGTCGCTGCAAGCGGCCTATCCATTCTGCGACCGCACGCTGCGCGAGTGGATCCACCGCGAGGTGCCGCGCGATCAGAAGGTCGACCCGGTCACCCACGTCAACAAGATGCTGATCCGCAAGCACATCGCCACCCGCTTTGGCGAGGATCTGCCTTACGTGCGCAAGAAAGGCAGCTTTCGGTTCGATCTGTGCGGTCTGGCGGCGCAACGCTTCGACCTGGTGCGCAGCTACGCGGAGCAAACCAGCGATCTGCTGCCTGGCGCCGTACCCTGGCTGGACAGAAACCGGCGGCGGTTGGACAACAAATATCACGCTTCCAAATTCTATCTGCTGGCTATCGTGCTGCCCTGGATGGTCGAGCATCGTCGCGAGATCGCAATGCAGCGTGAGGTCGCATTGCAGACGGTCGCGGCATGAATCCCGATTGGGAAGAAAGCCCAGGTTCGGCAGCGCGAAGAGACTTTCTGGGTGGCTTGCTCACGTTTACCGCCTCCGCATTGGTTTGCGGTACGAGCGTCGTTCTGGCGGCGCCCGCGAGTGCGGTAGCGAGGAAGCGTGGAAGCGCGAGAATCGACGTGCGCGACCATGGCGCAAAAGGGGATGGCGAACATGACGACACCGATTCCTTCCAGGATGCGGTCGACGCATTGCCGGAAGACGGCGGGACCTTGTACGTGCCGGCCGGCGCCTACGTCATCGATCCCACGCGCAGCGTGAAGCTGCGGAGCCGCATGCACCTGTCCATGGCAACCGGTGCCAGGCTCCTGGCCAAGGCAAATGCCGCCCCGCGTGCGTACGTGCTGTTGGCGCAGGAACTGGAAGATGTGGAAATCTCCGGCGGTCGCATCATCGGCGACCGCGACTCGCACCTGGGCACCACCGGCGAATGGGGCCACGGCATCCGGGTCCGCGGCTGCTCCGGCGTTACTATCCGCAATATCCACATTTCACGCTGCTGGGGCGATGGCATTTCCGCGGGTGGCATCAAGCATCCTGGCGAGCCCAGCCGGCCCGGCCGCGATTATGTGTTCGAGAAGGTGGTCTCCACCGAAAACCGCCGCCAAGGCCTGACCATCGGCAGCTCGCGGCGCGTGCGCATACGCAATTGCGAATTCAGCTATACCGGCGGCATAGCGCCTGGCGCGGGTATCGACATTGAACCAGATGTCGATGTCGCGAGCGATGTCGTGATAGAGAACTGTCTGGTGCGCGGCAATCGCGGACCGGGAATTTCGCTGTTCAAGCGTGCCGCCGACGTGACGATCAGGAACTGCACCATCGAGCGCAACCGGGGTGACGGCATTCTGGCGGTAACGGCCATCGATTGCGTCTTCGTCGGCAACATCATCCGGGAAAATACCCTGCGCGGCATAAACCTGCGCACCCGTTCGCGCAATGTGCGCGTAGCCGGAAACCGGATCAAGGACAATGACCGCGGGCGCGGTGGCAAGCACCAGGTACGGATCGCCGAGGACAGCGTTGCGGTTCGGATGGGGCCGGACAACGTGGTGGAGTGACGCCAAGCAAGACCGACTGTTTAAAGCTATGTAGGAGCGGCGTCCCGCCGCGAGCTCTTAGCTTCTATCGCGACCTGATGGAAAGAGCTCGCGGCGAGACGCCGCTCCTACCGGAGAGATACTGCTCCTACGGCCGCATGCGATGGTCGCGCACAAAAAAGGATGCCGGCTATGCCGGCATCCTTCGCGAGTGAAACGAAACTACAACTGCCGCTATTTCGCGTAGTAGTTGGTGGTCACACCGATGCTGCGGCAATCGTCCGTTTTCTGGATGTGAGCGCCGTTGCCGTTGTTCCCACCCACCAGGCCGGACATCGCCACATACGGCGATGCCGCGGTCTTGACGCCGTGCAGGCGGGTATTGTTGTTGCGGAAGTAGTTTCCGGCGGCCTTGTAGTTGTACGTACCGGCACGCAACATCAACCCCTGAAGGTAGTTGTGGCGGATCCGGTTCTGCGAGATATACCCGGTCAGCGGCGCGATGGTCAGGACGCCGTAGCCGCCATTGCTGGTAATCGTGCAGCGTTTGATCGTGACGGTGCTGACCCGCTTGTAGACCATGATGCCGTTGGCCTGGTTGTTATCGAGCAGGCAGTTCTCGATGCGGATATCCGACGCGGTATTGCTGTTGCTCGGCTCGATGTCGATACCGCAACCGAAGGTCAGACCATTGCAGTTGCTGAATTCGCTGTCGTAGACCCTGACGCCGTGTGCGTTGGCGATGGTCAGGCCATGGCGGCGGTTGCCGGTAGAGACGACATTGGCAATGGTGATGCTGCGTGAAGCAATGGGAGCGGCATTGGACACCATGGCACCGCCGACGCATACGCCGTCGCCCCAGCACTTGGAAACGTGGATATCGCGGATGACGATGCTGGTTGAGCCCAGTACCTGGATCCCGTGGCCCCATTCGCCCGTCGTTCCCAGGTGGTTGTCGCGGTCTCCCACGAGCCTGCCACCGGAAATCTCGACGTTGTTCACCTTGTAGAGCATCAGTGTGTAGGCGCGGTCCTCACTGTTGCGCCTGGTCGCCAATATGGCGCCGTCAGCAAGCCTCAGATGCATGTTGCTGCGCAGGCGAACGGAAACCCTGGGATCGAGCGAATACGTGCCTGCCGGCACGTCGACCGTGCCGCCGGTAGACGGCAGGGCATTGATCGCTCGCTGGAACGCGGCCGTGTCGTCGTTGTCTCCGTTGCCCAGCGCACCGTAGCTGCGCACGCTGACGACTGTGCTGCCACGTTTCAGGGATGGAAGCGAGTAGTTCGCGGAAGCAACCGCGGCCATGACGGGCCCGGCCAGGCCCGATAGCGAGACGGGCAACGCGAGTAAAGCCGATTTGCGCAGGAAATTGCGCCGCGCCATCCCTGGCCCGCACGAAGTGCGTGCGAGTTGATTATTGCTCATGGAGTAGGTTTTCCCAGTTGGAGTGCTTGTTAGGTCGCGCCTATCGCGTCCTGCCGATAACCACCTTTGCGACCATTTTTTTAATCTATCGCAGTTCTTCACTTTCGCTTCACTGGATGTGCGTATTTGTGATGGGATTTTGGATTTACTTCGCTGAAGGGTTCATGCGCACCGTTATTCAAATTGGTGAAAGGCGCATTAATATTGGTGAATACGCTCTTGGTTAGCTGAATGCGCGCGCAAATCCAAAATATTTCCTGAAAAATTTTCGTTACCGAGCGGTAATGAACGGGCGGCAATACTATCGATAGTTACCGCCGCAAATGCTTCTGCTGAAGCCGCGCCGTGTTTTGAGAAGCGCAGCCTATCGCGCTCATTGGGTCTTCACGACGTCCGTGCAAAATTTCCCCCATTCATAAATCGAGATAAATAGATAGAAACTCTTGCCGGAAGCCGCGTGATTCCCTTCCTTCAACCACATCAGGTCCACCATATGGGCGCCTCTGCCAGCGATAGCGTTGCGAGCGTAGCCACACCGGCGAGCCAAGCCGTCCATCCTCCGGTGGACCTGCTTTGGACCGGCGGCTGGGATTCGACGTTCCAGCTGTTGCAGCTGTTGCTGCTCCACCGCCGTGAGGTCGTGCCTCACTATCTGCTGGACCCAACGCGGCCCTCCACCCGCGCCGAACTGGCCGCAATGGAGCGCATCCGCGACGCGCTGTTCGAGAAGTATCCGTACACACGGCAATTGCTGGCGCCACTTCAAAAGTTCAATGTCGCCGACCTGGCGCCGGATGCACGCGTGACCGATGCGTTCCGTCGTATCGTGGCCGAGAGATTCATCGGCAGCCAGTACGAATGGCTGGCGAGATTCCGCAACCAGCAGGGCATCGCGCAGCTTGAACTCGCCGCGGGCCACCGCGGCGGCAGGATCCAAGGCATTATCGGACGATTCGTGATGCAGACCGATGGTGGCGGCTATCGCACCTACAGGATCAGTTCCCAATACCGCGATACCAAGGAATTCCTGATCTTCGGCGGATTCTCGTTTCCGCTGTTCGAGCTGGGGAAAAGCGAAACGGCCGACATCGCCCGGGAGCGGGGCTGGATCGACATACTAAGCATGACGTGGTTCTGCCATAAGCCCCATGGCGCGAAACCTTGTGGGTACTGCAACCCCTGCCTGTACGCGGTGGATGAAGGTTTCGGCTGGCGTATTCCGCGGGGTAATCGCATCAAGGGTGCTTTCTACCGTAGGTTCGTCCGGCCGATGAAGGCGCCGGCAAAAGCGGCGATGCGCCACCTGGGGCTGCGAAAGGAAGGCGCTCCGGGTGATTCGTTGGCAACCAAGGGCGGTGCTTGAAAGCCCAATGAAATTCGCCTTCTTCGCTAATACAGACTGGTATCTCTACAACTTCAGATTGACCACGGCCTTGCGGCTGAGGTCGCTGGGTGTCGAGACCGTCATGATTTCACCGCCGGGCGATTTCGGTGGCCGTTTTGCCCAGCACGGCGTGCGCTGGTTGACGCTGCCGATGGATCGCGCAAGCCTCAATCCGCTGCGCGAAGCTCTGGTGCTGCGGCGATTGGCGCAGCTTCTGAAGGACGAGCGCCCCGATCTGCTGCATAACTTCACGGTGAAGTGCGCGGTATACGGCGCGTTGGCGGCGCGCGGCGCCGCGGTTCCGGCGGTCGTCAATGCCGTTGCCGGCATGGGCTACGTGTTCACCAGCAATAATCCCAAAGCGCGCGTGCTGAGGCCTGTCGTCAGCGAGCTGATGCGCCGTACGCTGGCCTGTGGGAACTCGCGCATCATTCTGCAGAACCCGGACGATGCCGAGGCATTCACCGGACTTCGGCTCGCCGCCCCGGAGAAGATTCGCCTGATCCGCAGTTCCGGCGTCGACATACAACGTTTCCGTCCGATGGATCGAGATGCGGCGGCGGTGCGCCCACTGCGGGTGATTTTGGCCGCGCGACTGCTGTGGGAGAAAGGCATCCGCGAGTACGTGGACGCGGCCCTGCTGTTGCGCCAACAAGGGCGGCAGATCGAATTCTTGCTGGCGGGTATGCCCGATCCCGGAAACCCCGGGTCGGTCGGGCGCGACGAAGTGGAACGATGGAACCGGGAAGGTGTGCTGAAGTGGCTGGGCCATGTCGACGATATGCCGGCACTGTTGCGCGAGGTCGACGTGATGGCGCTCCCCAGCTACTACCGGGAGGGCGTGCCCAAGAGCTTGATTGAAGGTGCCGCCAGTGGTTTGGCGCTGGTCACCACGGGGCTGCCCGGCTGTAGGGAAGTCGTCACCGAACATGGCGTGGACGGCCTGCGAGTGGAACCGCGCAGCGCCAGCTCGCTGGCCGATGCGCTGGCCCGGTTGGACGATGACCGGCAGCTGGTGCGCAGGCTCGGCGCGCAAGCGCGCGAGCAAGTGCTACAGCATTTCGATGAGCGGATCGTCATCCAGAAAACCATCGACGTCTATGGTGAGCTGCTGGGAGCGCCGTTGACGGACGAGACGCCGCAGTACGTTGTCTCATGATTCCGCGCTCATGGCGTTCGGCGTTCGCCGCGGTTTCCATGCTGTGGCTGGCCACGATGGCGGGAGCGTTCTTCGTGTTCCTGGCTCAGGCGATACTCGCACGGCGTCTGGGCCCCCACGAGTACGGCCTGTTCGCTTCTTCATTGGCGACGGTTTCCATGGTGGCGCCGTTGGCCGGCTTCGGCTTGTCGCAATTCCGCCTGCGGGTGTACGGGGCGGAAGGTTGGCAGGGCGACCGCTGGCTTTCCTCGTCGCTATGGTTCACGACACTGACGACGCTGCTGGCAATAGGTTCGATCGTGGCGTGGGCGTTGCTCGGCGCGCCGGTAGATGCCGCGACACGGGCGACGCTGCTGCTGCTCACACCGGTGGTCCTTGGGCTGCTGGGGATCAATCTGGTTGGCAGCAAATGGCGTTTGGAAGATCGCTACGGCGCGTTGGCCAGTCTGCACTTGATGATGCCGGCCGGGCGTCTTCTGGTCGCGCTGTTGGCATTGCTGGTGCCCATGACCGCCTATTCCGCTGCGGTCGGTTATGGCGTGGTGGGGCTGCTTGTCGCCGCGATCTCATATCCGCCGACGCGCGCCATGCTTAGCGGCCAGATGCAGCTGCGTGGGCATGGCCCGCGCGTGGAGGGACCGATGCCCGCGGATCCCGGCATAGCCGAACTATGGCGTGAAGCCTGGCCATACGGTGTGGCCGCTATACTTTATCCGGTGTTTTTCCAGGTAAGTACGGTGCTGGTCAAATACATCAATGGCGACACGCAGGCAGGGCGTTACGGCATCGCAATGGCCGTGATGACCGCGATCTACCTACTGCCTTCCACGATCTACCAGAAGTTCCTGCTGTCCAAGCTGCATCGCTGGGCAGTGCACGATCAACCCAAGTTCTGGCGTGTCTACCACCAGGGCAATATCGGCATGTTGCTGCTGGGGCTTGGGACCGGACTGGGATTGGCGGCGTCGGCGCCGTGGCTGGTGCCATGGATATTCGGCGAAGACTATCGCTTGGTTGCCCGCATCCTGATGGTGCTGGCGATATGCGTTCCCATTCGCTTCCTGTCCACATCAGTGGGTTCGGCGCTGCTCACGGGCGGGCACATGCGCTACCGCGTGCGTGCAATGACGTGGGCGACAATCGCGGCGGTGGTGCTGAACGTACTTCTGATTCCCGAATTCAACGAGTTCGGCGCGGCCGCCGCCACCGTGGCTGCGGAAATCCTGCTGTTGCTTTCCATGTATCTCGGCGTACGCCGTATCAAGACATTCGTGGAGGAATGATGGAGCGCGATCTACGCGTCAGCTTTACCGGGTACTACGGTATGCGCAATTTCGGCGACGATTTGTTCGGCGCGATCTGCACGGCCGCCGCGCCCCGATTCTGGGGTGCAAGACCGCGGGTCGTTGGTCCGGCGATCGACGGCGTGAGTTCGCACTACACGATGCCCGCGTGGTATCCGCCGGCCACTTATGGCGCGACTAATATGGTCGGTCAGGCGAGCCGGTTCTACAGTTTTCTTCGTGCGGTGCGCGACACCGATGTATTGGTCATGGGCGGTGGTTCGGTGATCAACGGCCATGGATCGTTTCGTCGGCCGCTGATGTTGTCGGCCCAGCGCCGTGGACGTCTGCAACTGGCCGCGGTCGGGGTGTCGGTGGGTCCGTTCGGCAGCCAGGCAGCGCAAGACTCGGCCGCAGCGTTCATGCGCCAGTTCTCCTACATTGCCGTGCGCGACCGCCGTTCCTACGAACTGGCGGCCAAGATGGGGGTGGCGGATCGTGTTCACCACGGCCGCGACCTTGCCGGCTTATTGCCGCTGTTGCTGCCCATGACAGAACGGCCGCCGTTGCCTGTACCAGGAGATTCGCTGCGCATCGGTATCGCACCGTGCCGCTATAGCGCTCGCGCGGACTACCCGACGCCTGAGCCTGCCGCGCTTCAGGTGTCGTTGATCGAGGCGCTGGTGCGGCTGAACAGCCGATATCGCGTGCAGCCTGAAATATTCAGCCTCAACGACCACCCGGAGCATGGCGATCTCAAACTGTCCGAGGCATTGCAGCAGGGACTGTCCGCACATGGCATTTCCGCCGAGCTGACTCGCTATCGCCGTAGCGACCCGGTCGCCATGGCGCAGGCGATCGCCAAGTGCGATACGTTCGTCAGTACGCGCCTGCACGGTGCGATCGTCGCCTACATGCTGGGCGTGCCGTTCCTGATCGTCGACTATCACCCGAAATGTGCCGATTTTGCCGACGACATCGGTTTGCCCTGGTCGCGGCGGATCACCGCGCAGCATCACAGCGCCGCCGCATTCGCGCAGGGATTCGATGCGATGTTCGGTGAGTACGACACTCCGGGGCTTTCGCGCGACGACTATGCGCTGCAGGCCCAGGAGATTTTTTTGCGTGCGCCGTGGGGAAGGGCCATTGCGGCATGAACGCCAACGTGCCGCTGATGCAGACACCTTCGCGCGCGCCCGTCAGTGCGGTAGTTCCGTGTTACCGCTGCACCGATACCGTGGGCGACGCCGTTGCGTCGATCGCTGCCCAGACGCTGCCGCCGGCGGAAGTTCTGTTGGTCGACGACTGTAGCGGAGACGGTACGCTGGAGACGCTGCATTCGCTTGCCCGCGCTTATCCTGCCGGCTGGATCAAAGTTGTCGCGCTGCCCGTTAACAGTGGCCCGTCGCGCGCGCGCAATGCCGGCTGGGAGCAGGCCACCCAGGAATACGTTGCGTTCCTGGATTCGGACGATAGCTGGGCGCCGCGCAAACTGGAGTTGCAGGTGAAGGCGCTCTTGGCGGATCCGCAGATCGCTTTGATATCGCACCGCATCCGGGTGCGCAGCCGTGGCCTTGAGCCGGAATCGCTTCGCAAGCCGATCCGCACGACCATTGTCGGTCGCCGGCGCTTGCTGCTGAACAATCCGTTCTCTACTCCCTCGGTGGTGTTGCGGCGTGACCTTCCGTTCCGGTTCAACGAAAAGTTCCGGCTCGTCGAGGACTACCTGCTATGGGCGCAGATCGCGCATTCCGGCTATCGCTGCGCCAAGATCAACCAGGTTCTGGCTTACCTGCACAAGCCGGCCTTCGGCGCCGGCGGACTAAGCGGAGACCTCGACGCGATGCATCGGGCCGGCCGCGAGGTCGGCAACGAGCTGCAGCGAATGGGCCTGGTCAGCGCGCGTGAACGCATGTTCACGCGCAGTGTCGGCAAGATCCGCCGTGCACGCCGCCACTTGGTGCTGTGGCTGCGCCGCCTCCAATCAGGAGATCAGCTTTCTCCATGACCACGACAACCACCACCCTCCTGAGGCCGCGCGATTCGTCGCTGCGGCCACAGCAAGAAAGTCATTCGGCGGCGGCAACGGGTCTTAGCCTGATACTGCTGTTGGCGGTAGCGGTCTTCGGTTGCTGGTTGATCGGCACCCGGCCGCTTGAATTGGGGACCGACACTGATGCGTACGCCGGCTTCTATCAGCGTCTGAAAGGCGGCCTGGTGGAAACCCGCCTGGAACCTGGATTCGTCTATCTGAGCTATGTGCTGCAACAGATGGGCGTAAGTGTCATCGGGTATCAAGCGGTGCTGTTCGCGCTGCTGTTGGGAACCGCCGCCGTCGCCACCCGGCGCTACTTCCATTATCTTGGCGCCGCCAGCGGCTTCTTTACTCTCCTCAGCGCATCGGTGATGTTTCTGCTGATTTCGCCGATGTTCGTCAACGCGTCGATCAATGCGATCCGGCAGGGACTGGCGGCGCTACTGGTCTTCGCCGCGCTATTGGCCTTTCATCAGCGATATTGGTGGAAATTCGCGTTGTGGGGGGCGCTGGCTACCAGCTTTCACTACTCGTCGCTGCTGTATCTGGCCTTCGCTCCGGTGCTTCTGCTGCGGCCCAGTTTCCAGCGCTATCTGGCCGCGGCCGCTTTTCTGTTCTATGTATCCGGCTTGTCGATGGCGGCGGTACGCACGGCGTTGCCATCGGTATACCAGATCGTCATGGAGTACACCGCCACCACGCGCTTCGAATCGGGGGTGCGAATAGACTTCGCCATATTCTCCATCTTCTGGTATGTGCTTCCGCACGTGCTTGCGCCGATGGTGCGGTTTCCTTACCGGGAACGAATCAAGGACAGCACGGCGGTCTATCTGGTGTTGCTGCTGCCGTTCTTTTCGGTCGGCTGGGGATTTTTCTCCAATCGCTACCTGTTGCCAGGCTGGCTTGCGGTGTCGCTGATACTGGCGGCGGTGCTCTGTCACAATCGGCTCGCCTTCCTGCGTAATCCTTTGCTGATACGGATGTGCCTGGTGGCCTCGTGCGCTGTCTTCTACGTGCTCGTGACCCGTGCCATCGTGATCTGACGCGCCTATGTTGTCATTGCTGCAAAGCTTCGTGGTCTCGCTGACCTTCCCGCTGACGCTGTCGCTGTGGCTGCTCGGGGCCGGCGCGATATTGTTGCTGTTGCGCCGGCGAAAGGCGGCGGTGGCGCTTACCGTGTTCGCGGTGGGGTGGTCACTGATCTGGTCGATTCCGCAAGCGTCGGATTGGTTGCGCGGCCATCTGGAATTCCACTACCCCAAGGTGAACGAAGAAACTCTGCCGAAAGCCGACGCCATCGTGGTCCTGGGCGGGGGGCAGTACTACGGCTGGCTCAAGAAAGAGAACGTTCGGCTGAGTGATCTTGAAAGCAGCCGTGTGGCGGCGGGCGCGCGGGCATGGTTGGCCGGGCGAGCACCGGTGATCATTCTGACCGGGGGAAAGGCCGGGCGTATCAGTGAGGCGCAGCGTATGGCCGAGGCCATCAACCGGTTGGGAGTGCCGGACTCTGCATTGTTGCTGGAGGAGCGCAGTCGGAGTACCCGGGAAAACGCGCAGTACACCGCGGCGTTGGCCAAGCCACGCAGCATACGAACGGTGTTGCTGGTCACTTCGGGCTTGCACATGCCGCGCGCCGCGCTGGTTTTCCGTGAAGCCGGTTTTCACGTCGTGCCGGTGCCCGTACCGGAACGCGCGCGACGCATGAGCTGGGTACGCAGCTGGTTGCCGTCGCCCAGTGCGCTGTGGCGCAGTGGCCGGGCAATGAAGGAGTTCGCGGCGTTGGCCGCGACCTATTTGCAAAGCAAAGCCGATACATCCATGTGATCTGTTCGTGAAAGCGATTTGATGAACACTGGCAGACCAGGCTTTGTTCCTTCACGCGTTTACCGCAACCCCCAATTTAGGCTTCCAATGTGACCTGCAGCACACGCCTATTGTTGGCCGACGCTGTCGAGACCACGCGATCGGTAGTCGGCACATCCCATCGCAACTAGCGGCATACGGCGGTCGACGCACGGTGCCGGTGCCATGACCTTATGAGGGCCTATCAAGGTGAAAATCATGCTTCGTATTGGCGCGGCCGCACTGGCCGCCATGCTTGCCGGATGCGCACTAGGACCAGGTCAGCGGATGACAGGGAACCACGCATTGGTGGAGGGCGGCGACGTGGAGATGATCGCCATTACGCCAGAAGTGATTTCGGCGCCCCGCAGCGCCGTGGAACTCCCCCCTGAGTTGGCCAGCTACAAGCCGGAGTCGTACCAGATACATCCTGGCGACACGATTCTGGTCACGGTCTGGGATCATCCTGAATTGACGACGCCTGCGGGTAGCCAGCAACAGGCGATCACCAACGGCCGTCTGGTACAGCCGGACGGCACGTTCTTCTATCCCTATGCCGGCAAGATCAATGTCTCCGGCATGACCATCGAGCAGCTGCGCAGCACACTGGCCGAACGGCTGGGGCGTTATCTGCGCAACCCGCAGCTGGACGTCAACGTCGTCGGTTTCGGCAGCCGCGTGGCGCTGCAGGGTGCCTTCACCGATACCACACCGCAGGAGTTCACGACGGTACCGCTGACTCTCGCGCAGGCCATCGGCAGGGGACGTATCAATGTCGAGCAGGCCGATCTGTCCGGTATGGTGCTGACCCGCGACGGACGCAACTATCAACTCGATCTGGATGCATTGAACCGGAACGGCAATATCGCCCAGGACATTTACCTGAAGCCGGGCGATCGCCTGTTCCTGCCGTTCAACGACCGCAAGGAAGTCTATGTGGTAGGTGAAGTGTTGCGCCCACAGTCGCTCACTTTCAAGACTACGGACATGACGCTCACCCAGGCGCTCGGCCGGACCGGTGGTTTGAATCCGGTGACATCCAAGGGCGGGGCGGTCTACGTGATCCGCGGCGTGGAGAACATGCAAAGCGCACCAGCGAAGGTCTATCACCTTGACGCGACATCACCGGTCGCTTTCGCCCTGGCCGATCAGTTCTCGCTGCGCCCGGGCGACGTGGTGTGGGTGGGCCCGGCAGGCATCACGCGTTGGAACCGCTTCCTGACCCAGCTGTTGCCGCTCTCGGGCATCATCAGCAACGCGGCGGCGGCTCAGTACAACATCGGTGGTCGCGATTGACCACCCACCGGGGGGGGCGGAGGGGGGGGCCGGGGGGG
>NZ_JAVGJT010000016.1:0-35899 GCF_040948865.1 Pseudoxanthomonas sp. UTMC 1351
AGCTCGCGGCGGGACGCCGCTCCTACACCGTGCTTTTCTGGAACGGAATGGGTTCTTTAAACCTGTTTTAATTGTGCTCGGCCATTCTTCCCTGCCGCGCTTGAGCACAGATCACCCCGATGGATTCCATTCTCCTGGTCGAAGACGACCGCATGCTGGGCGATGCGTTGGCGGCGGCGTTGGCCCAGGACGGATGGCATGCGGACCGTAGCGAGGATGCGGCCTCCGCGCGCGTCGCTCTGATCGATCACGCCTACGTCGCGGTGCTGCTGGACCTCGGATTGCCGAAAGGCTCCGGGCTTGACGTGTTGGCGGCCATGCGTGCGCGCTACGACGCCACGCCGGTGCTGATCATCACTGCCCGGGATCAGCTCAGCGACCGCATTCGCGGATTGGACAGCGGCGCGGACGACTATATCGTCAAACCTTTCCAGCGCGACGAATTGCTGGCCCGGCTACGCGCGGTCGTGCGGCGTAGCCAGGGCCGGGTGGCACCAGTGTTGCGCTGGCGTGACGTGGTGTTGAATCCGGCGGAGCGCTCGGTCACCCGCGCCGGCGAACGTGTATCGATGGGCGCGCACGAATACCGCACCTTGCTGGCATTGATGGAAAGCCAGGGACGCGTGGTCAGCCGCGATTTCCTGGAAGACCGCCTGTACGGCGGCAACGGCACTATCGAAAGCAACACCGTGGCGGTCTATATCCATCAGTTGCGCCGCAAGCTTGGCGAAGAAGTGGTGGTGACCGTGCATGGTTATGGATACCGGCTGGGGGACGCGGAAGGATGAGCTCGCTGCGCGTTCGCTTGCTGGTCACGCTGAGCCTGACCATCTTCATTGGCTGGTCGCTTTGGTTCTTTGTCCAGTGCATGCAGATGACTCGGCAACAGAGCGGCTACTGGGACCGCTCATTGCGCAGCATCGGCGAACAGATTCTGCTGTCGTTGCCCAGCGATCTGGATGCCGCCGCCGCGCAGTCCCGTCTGCAGCTACCGCCCAACACCACGGCGCTGGGAGGCAAGTTCGATCATTTGCATTTCCAAGTTTGGATCCTGGATGGACGCGAACGCGTGGTGACCTCGCGTCAAGCGCCCGTCACGCCAATGCGTGCCGACTTTCGCGATGGTTATCTCGATACCCAGGTAGCCGGAGAGACCTGGCGCGTATTCGCGGTCACCGATGCCAGCGGCCGGGTGCAGGTGCAAGTGGGCTACGCGGCGTCGTTGAAGCGCTTCGAGCTGATGCGCTGGATGGGCGCGAGTCTGTTTACGGCGCTTGTAGTGTTGGCTGGCTTGGCGGTGGCCACGTGGGCCGTGGTACGGAAATCGCTCAAGCCGGTTGTTCGGGTGCAGCAGGCCATGGGCGCGCGCCAAGCACTGGACCTGACGCCGTTGCCCGATGCGGGCCTGCCCGACGAAGTGCGCCCGCTGGTGGATTCGTTTAACGGATTACTGTCGAGATTGGATCATGCGCTGCAGAGCGAGCGCCAGTTCCTGAGCGAAGCCGCGCATGAACTGCGTACGCCTTTGGCGGCGCTACTGACACAGGCGCAGGTGGCGATGCACGCGGCGGACCTGGGCGAAACCCGGCAAGCGCTGGGTACTCTGATGCATGGTATTGAACGCACCTCGCGGCTGGCGCAGCAGTTACTGGATTCGGCGCGCGTCGACAGCGCACGCGGTTGTACCGACCGCAGTGCGGTCGATCTGGCCGAAGTGGTAATGATGGTGGCACGTGAGTTCGAACTGGTGGCCGCCCGCAAGCACCAGACCATCGTGCTCGAGACCGATAGCAGCCGTGTGGAAGGCAATCTCGACGATCTGGGCATCCTGGTTCGCAATCTGCTGGACAACGCGTTGCGTTATGGGCGCGAAGGTGGACGGGTGGAAATCGCCTGTCGCACGGACGCCATCGCGGATACCGTGGTACTGACGGTGCGCGATGATGGTCCTGGTGTGGCGGAAGAAGAACGTGAGCGGGTCTTCGAACGGTTCTTCCGCGGCAGCAATGGCAATGGCGAGCGTGGTAGCGGTATTGGTTTGTCGTTGGTTGCACGTATTGCACGTGTACATGGGGCGACGCTGACTACGGGGCTTGGCGTTGCTGGGCGTGGTTTTGGGGTTACTTTGGTGTTTTCGGGGAGTGGTGGTCAGGTGTGAGTTTGTGGCTCTTCCGTTGAAGCGAGGGAATGCCGATTCCCAGCCAAAACCGACTGGTACACCACTCGAATCACAGATTTTTGGCGCTGGCGCGGTGCTCTCATCGGGACGGACGATCTACGCGCTTGCAGCGGGCGTCACTTGTTCTTTGCTCGTGCAAAGAAAAGTAACCAAAAGAAACACGCCCCAGGCGGCGCGCCCTTCGGGTCCGCAATCGGGCCGGGAATTTTCGGAAGGCACATCCATGTACCTGCCGAAAACGACGCACATCCTGTGCGCCGCCCCTGCGGGGTTTAACCCGTCCCGCTTGCCGCACCTAAACGGGGCCCCGAAGATCAAAAGCCACAGCCACAGCTACAGCACCAGCACCAGCACCAGCACCAGCGATGGCAACGACAAGGAAACAGAGACCTTGCCTTTCGCTTTTGCTCTAGCGGCTGCCCTTGGCTTTTGGGATCCCCTTTAAGGCGCGGTGGCGCCGGTGGGTACAACCCCTTGGGGCGCCGCGCAGGACGCGCGGCGTTTTCGGCAGGCACATGGATGTGCCTTCCGAAAATTCCCACCGGCGACACGTACCCCGAAGGGGCGCGCTGCCAGGGGTGGCCTTCTTTTGGTTACTTTGACCAGCCATTCGGCTGTTGAAGAGCACCTCTTGGCCACACAAGAAGCGCTTTTCAACAGCCGAATGGCTGGTCAAAGTGACGCCCGCTGCAAGCGCGTAGACCATCCGTTCCGATGGAGCGGCCGCTTCTAGCGCCAGAAGCCAAGAGCCAAGAGCCAAGAGCCAAAGCCAATGACGATTCGTTGAAATGAAGAAAAGCGCCTACGGGGCAATGATCGAAAACAGCGACAACTCAAACACGCGATCGTTCCCGCAGATAAGTACTCGTCCCCAACGGCAGCACATAGTGCACCAACGCCGTGCGCACACACCCCACCGGCAGCTGCGCATGCACACGCTGCGTCTGATCGGCCGGCAAACGCCATTGCAGATTGAGGCAACCCAATGTGCGTGCCATCCGGAGTACGCGCAGGAACAGCTGCCGTTCGGCTTCTGGTGCATGCGCGCCTGCACGCACGTAGAGCGATTCGATCTGGAAATAATTGCCACGTTCCAGTAGCGAACAGCCTGCGGTGGCGCCCGCATAGCCATGTGGCCGGCCGTCGGCGTAGGCGATCCAGGCCCACGCGCGAGTGGGGGTTTCGAACAGGGCCTCGGTCAGTTCCAGCGCATCGCCACGGCCGCGTCCGAACGGCCAGCGCTCATGCGCCACCTGCTGCGCATGTTCTTCGCACAAAGCGTGCAGCAGGGTGGTGTCAGCGGACGTAACTCTTCGGACCGTCAGTACCGGCGATCTTGTGGCGACTTGCGGTGACAGGTCCCGGGCGGTGGTATTCATGACAGTAGCTCAGTCGAAATATGTGGATGTAAATGCGTGTAGTACGGCCATGCACGTCGAAGTAAATGCATGTAGTAAGGCTCGGCCGCGATCACGGTAATGGAAAATAGGGGCAAGGTAAGCATGCACGGCTCCAGACTCTTGTTTTGTCGCATGGAGTCTGGAGGCTTGGTTTTAAGGGGTTTTTAAAAGATGAGCCGCCCAGCAACGGTAAATTCAAAAGTCATGCATCAAGGATGAGGATCACGGATTCTGGAAAAACAAAGGAACAAAGCTTGAACACTTCCGCCGACAGGTCTATAAGGCCCGTAGGCGGCCACGGACTTCGGCAGGTTATTGCCAGGCGACTGCCAGACTATGCAAGGCGCAATACTCCATGCCCGCATACGTTTGCGGGCTTCATGAAACGCAGTTTTCAGGAGCGCCCCCGATGCCTGTCAGCGAACGTCGTTGCCTTTCCATCTCTATTTCCGCCTGGTTGCGGCAGGGTTCTGCTGGCCTGATCGGCAGTCTGGCATTCACGTTGCCATTCGCGGCCCAAGCGGCGTGCGATCTTCACGCGCCCGCCAGCGGTCAAACGGTCACTTGCGATACGGTTGCGCCCAACCCCGATACGGTGGGTGTGCAGGCGGTCGCGGGCAGCACCGGTGTGGTGGTCGGCATTCAACCGGGAGCCGGGCTCAGCGTGGGCAGCGGCGCAGGCGTGCATGTGCGCGACCAGAGCCAGGTAATGAACAGCGGCACGATTACGCTGACGGCAGGCAATACCTCCGCTGCGATCTTGGCCGAAGGTAGCGGCAACACCGTGACCAATACCGCCACCGGCACGATCTCCAGTGAATCTGGTTCCGGTATCGTCATGCAGAGTGGCGGCACGGTGGTCAATGATGGCGACGTGCAAGCGCTGGCGGGCACCGGCGTCATGTTCTCTGGCACGGCCGACGGCGTGTTGACCAATCGCGGCACCATCGCCGGCGCAACGGGGGTGGCCTTCGACGCGGGCAACGACCGCCTGGAGATGCTGGCGGGGTCGATCACAGGGGCCATGACATCGGGAGCCGGCAACGACACGGTGATCCTGAGCGGCGGCCAGCTGGATACGGTGAACCAGGGCGATGGCGATGATCGGTTCGAAGTCAGTGGCGGAGGAGTGACCGGCAACGTCCAGCAGGGCAACGGTGTCGATGATTTCCTGATGACCGGTGGCCAGATCGGGTCGCTGTCACAAGGCGATAGCCGCGATACGTTCGTCATGAACGACGGTCGCATCGTGGGTGTTTTCGAGGACGGCGACGCCGCTACCATGACCGGTGGCCGGATCGGCCGTGTGGATATGAAGCTGGACAACAATCTCTTCGACATGTCCGGCGGTACGATCGATGGCAACCTGATCGCCGGCTTCGGCCACGACACCATTCTGCTTAAAGATGGCTACATCGGCGGCAACATCAGCGTCAGCGGCGGTAATGACGTGGTTACCGTTACCGGCGGCGTGGTGCGCGGCGAAGTACGGGTCAGCTTCGGCAATGATGCTTTCACCTGGGATGGCGGTGGCATCATCTATGGCGCCATCGACCTGGCAGGTGATACGGATTCGGCGACGTTGCGCAACCTCAACGCTTCGCATCTGGGTGCATTGCCGTTGCTCAGCGGTGGCGATGGCGTGGATACGCTGACATTCGACAATGTATCCACTAACGGCGTCGCTCGCTTCGCGAACTGGGAAACGGTCAATCTGACAGACGACACCGAGCTGACCTTCGACGGCGACCTGACCCTGGGCGATTCGGCGAGCGGCACTGGCACGTTGAATGTGGACGCCAGCAGCACGTTGTTTGCCGGCGATGGGGCCAACGCCTCCATCCTGGCGTTTTCCTCCGGGCAGTTGGTCAACGTGGTCAACGCCGGGCGAATCGACCTGACCCAAGGCACCAGCGGCGCGACCGATACTTTCACCGTTGCCGGCAACTATGTGGGCAACAACGCCGCGTTGTTTCTACAGGCAGTGCTTGGCGACGACAGCTCGCTGTCGGACAAGCTGGTGATCTCCGGCGGTAGCGCCAGCGGCACTACCGGACTGGGCATCGTCAATCTTGGCGGCGGGGGCGACTCCACGGTGTTGGACGGCATCCTGGTGGTGCAAGCCATCAATGGCGGCAGCACCGCCAACGGTGCGTTCGCGTTGACCGCACCGGTGGCGGCTGGTGCCTACGAATACTTTCTCTTCAAAGGCGGCGTAAGCGCAGGCACAACGGAAAACTGGTATCTGCGCTCGACGCTGGTGAATCCGCCCGTGTCGACGCCTGCGCCAGCGCCCGACCCGTTGCACCCGCCGCCACCGTTGGTGCCGACGGCGCCGGAACCACCCGCCGCACCACCGCCCGCCTTGCCTCCGGCACCACCACCGCCCGACGAGTCGGCGCCCGCGCCTCCGCCGGACCAGCCAGAGCCACCACCACCAGCACCACCGCCGGCGCCTCCAGCGGCCACGCCGCCCGCACCGCCGCCGGCAGTACCGCCCACGCCTACCAACCCGGCGCCTGTGCCGAGTCCTATGCAATCGGCGCCGCCGACACCTGGCGCAATCGCATCGACCGCGGCCATCGTGCCGCTTTATCGCGTCGAAACGCCCGCCTATTCCGTGGTGCCGCCGGTCGTACATCAGTTGGCGCTGGTCTCACTGGGCACTTTCCATGAGCGCCAGGGCGAACAAGGGCTGTTGCGCGGCGAAGGCGCCGTGCGGTCGGCCTGGGGAAGAGTGATGGGACAGGATACCGAGCAAAGCTGGCACGGCACGGTCGCTCCGACTTTCGACGGGACGCTTTGGGGCGTGCAGGCCGGTGTCGATGTATTCGCGCGCGAATCCGACGACGGCCAGCGCGATCATGTAGGCCTGTTCGTGGGTCAGACGCGCACCGACGGCGACGTCAGAGGCTTCGCCTTGGGCTGGAACAATCTCACCGTCGGCACCCTGGAGCTGGACGACAAGCATGTAGGTTTGTATTGGACCCATGTCGGCACGGAGGGTGGCTATCTGGATGCCGTGCTGATGGGCAGTCGCTACGACGGCAATGCAGATTCCAGCCGCGGCATCGGCATCGATCTGGAAGGCGATGGCCTGATGGCGTCGATCGAGGTCGGTTCTCCGTGGGCGCTGAGGGATGATGGGCGCTGGTCGCTGGAGCCGCAGCTGCAAGTGATCTGGCAACGCATCGATTTCGATAGCCAGACAGATCCGTTTGCGGAGGTTGCCTTCGATTCCGACAACGCGGTGATCGGCCGCTTCGGTCTGCGCCTGGCCGGGAATTACGACACCTCGGCCGGTTGGGTGCAGCCGTACCTGAAGCTCAACGTCTGGCACGGCTTCGGCGGCGAAGATCGCCTTCGTTTTGGCAGCGATACTGTCATCACCGAACAAAGTTTCAGCGCTATCGAGTTCGGCGGTGGCGTGGTCTTCAACGTCAACGACCGCTTCAGCCTGTTCGCGGTGGCCGACTACACCATCGACAGCGGTGATGATGGCGAGGAGCGCAAGTCCATCGAAGCTAACGCGGGCGTGCGGTTCACTTGGTAGTTCAGCAAAGCCGCTACGCTCTGCATGAAGCGCCCCATGTAGAGCGGAGCTTGCTCCGCTGGTTATCGCCTACAGGGGCATGGGTGTTTCGCTTTTGTGGGAGCGGCGTCCCGCCGCGAGCTCTCCCATCAGATCGCGACAAAGCGAAGAGCTCGCGCCGAGGACGGCGCTCCTACAAGAGCGCGGGTGTTTCGCTTTGGACTTGTAGCCGGTCAGCCGGTCAGCCGGTCAGCCCACGCGCTCGCGCAACCCGGTACATGCCCAAGGCGGCCAGTTGCTCGGAATGACGCTGCACGCCGATGCCCAGCGCAAGCAAGGCGTGCGCGTAGGCGGACAGTAGGCGGTCGCTGCCGATCAGGTGCACCTGTGCCGGACGGGGAGCGCGTGTGAGCAACTCGGAGGCGTGCACTTCGTGGCCGATCAACAGGCCCGACAAGTAGGAAGGAAGAGCGGATTCGGTGAAGCGCTGGAACAAGCCGGCGGTACGCACGCCAAACAGATGATGCAACAGACCTCCCGATTGCGCGCTGCGCCGCAGCCCGGCATCGAACGCGTAAGCATCGAAGCGCGAGGCGTCACCGTTCATCAGCTTGCCCAGGATGCTGTGCTGGCGAAGAACCGCGTATACCTCGCCGGTCATTGCCGTGGTGAATGACGCGACGCGCCCGTCGCGTACCGTCACCCATTTGCTGTGCGTGCCGGGTAGGCAGATCATGTGGGTGCCCTGGCTCATCGTGTCCAGCAAGCCGCAGAGTTGCGTTTCCTCCCCGCGCATGACATCGGGTGTTTCCGTATCCGATCCGTTCGCCAGGCCGGGCACGAACCAAAGCGCGCGGCCGGCAAATTCCGGCGTATCGATGCGCTTCATCCCGGCAGCCAGTTCCGGAATGCCGGCCGGGCAGTCGAGGTAAGGCATCTCCACCCAGCCGTTGCGGCTACCGATCATGCCGCTCAGCACAATATCGCTGTCGTTCCAGCCTTCGATCTGGGCGGCAAGCGCGGCGGCGAAGTTCCCTCCGCAGGCCAGGATGCCCAAATCGGCGCGGCGTTGCTCGGCCACCTTGCCGTTGGCAGCCAATCGGTAGGCGCGCAGGCTGCTGGTGCCCCAGTCAACCGCTATCACGGGATTTCGACCCGACTTTCAGGCAATCCCAACGGACCTTGCAGCGGCCACTGAAAAACGCCGCCTGAGTTTGGAAACGCCGCCAGCGCGACGTCGTCCAGACCGGTACGCGCGGTAGTGACGTAAAGACGGTCGTAATCCGCACCGCCAATGGTGCAGCAGGATGGCTGATCCGCAGGAACGGCGATGATGCGGTCAACGCTGCCGTCAGGGCGGTAGCGCACGATTTGCCCACCGCCCCACTGTGCGTTCCACAAACAACCTTCAGCATCGATGATCGATCCGTCCGGTTCGGCGGTGGGATGATCCAGCGCCACGAACACGCGTTGACGGGATACGGTCGCCGTCGATGCGTCGTAATCGCAACACAGGATTCGCCGTTGCGGCGAATCGCAGTAGTACATGACGGCGCCGTCGGGGCTGAAGCAGATCGAGTTGGGAATGGCGGCGTTGGGCAGCGCCAGGCGACGCAACCCATGTTTCACCGAGTACTGATAGAAGCTGCCGATGGGCGCGCCATCGGCGCGCTCGCTCTTGGTGCCGAACACGAAATTTCCCTGGCGATCGGCGCGGCCGTCATTGAGGCGGGTTTCGTGATTGTCGGCTTCCACATCAACCACGTGTTTCAACGGAAGTGCGGCATCGGTGGAGGTGGCGATGGCAGCATCGATATCCGCCACATACAGCCCCTTGGCCAAACCCAAAAGCAGGTGGCCCGTGCTGCCTAATGCCAGGCACCCGAGGCGGTCCGGCAGTGGCCAGCTTCGGGTACTGCCGGTACTGGGCGTATGCATCCACAACCGGCAGCTTTCGATATCGGTCCAGAACAAGGCCGCGTGCCGCTCGCACCAGAGAATGCCTTCGCCCAGCGCGCAGCGGCTATCGACGGCCAGTGCCGCCATCGCCATTGGCAACTCCTTCTCGTCTGCGTTGTTGCTCATTGCCTTACCACTCCGCAACGCTGCCATCAGCGTGGCGCCAGACCGGATTGCGCCAGTCGGGCGGATTCTGGCTGGCCTGCAGCAGCCGCTCTTCATCGATCTCCACGCCCAGTCCCGGCTTGGGCAGTGCAGCGATGTTGCCATCGGTGCAGTGGAAGTCTTCTTTGTTCAGCACGTAATCCAGCAAGTCGGCATGTTCGTTGTAATGAATGCCGATGCTCTGTTCCTGCAGGACGGCATTGTGCGCAACGAAATCCAACTGCAGGCACGCGGCCAATGCGACCGGACCCAGCGGGCAATGCGGCGCCAGTGCCACGTCGTAGGCCTCGGCCATGGCCGCGATCTTGAAGCACTCGGTGATGCCGCCCGCGTGCGAGAGGTCCGGCTGAATGATCGACAGACCACCGGCGGCAAGCACGCGCTTGAACTCGAAGCGCGAATACATGCGCTCGCCGGCGGCCAGCGGGATGGACGTGGCATCGGCCAACCGCCCGTAGTATTCGGACTGCTCCGGTAGCACCGGCTCTTCGACGAACAATGGCCGGTACGGTTCCAGTTCGCGCAGCAGTACGCGCGCCATAGGCGCACCCACGCGTCCGTGGAAGTCGACGCCGAAGTTGATGGTGTTGCCAAAAGCCGCACGGATTTCCGCGACCTTGGCGACAGCGGCATCCACGGCGATGGCGTTGTCGACCAACGCCAGTTCTTCAGTGCCATTGAACTTGAAGGTATCGAAACCCAGTGCTTTCAATTCGTGGATCTGCGCGATGATCTCCGCGGGACGATCGCCGCCCACCCAGCGATAGGTCTTCATCCGGTCGCGAACGCATCCACCCAGCAGTTCGTACACGGGTACGCCCAACGCCTTGCCTTTGATGTCCCACAAGGCCTGGTCGATGCCGGCTATGGCGCTCATCAGTATCGGACCGCCGCGATAGAAACCACCGCGGTACAAGGTCTGCCACAGATCATTGATGCGGGCGGGATCCTTGCCGATCAGGTAATCGGACAATTCGTGCACCGCCGCTTCCACGGTGCGCGAACGCCCTTCGATAACGGGTTCGCCCCAGCCGACGATGCCTTCGTCGGTTTCCATTTTGAGAAACAACCACCGCGGCGCGGCGTGGTAAGTGCTCAGTCGCACGATTTTCATGAAGTGGATTCCGGGGAGTCTTTTTCTGAGGAAACGGACGGCTTCAAAGAAGAATGTTCCAGGTAGGCTTGCCGGAAGGCGCGCGCGCTGTCGCGTGTGCGTTCGACCGGCTGGCCCGGTTTGTAGAGTTCGCCGCCGATGCCGGCGCCCGTGCTTCCGGCGGAGAGATAGCCATGAAGCGTAGTGGGACTGACGCCACCGACGACGAACAAAGGAAGAGGGGGCAGTACGGCACGCAGTGCGCGAATCAGGTCCGGGCCGTAGACCGAAGCGGGAAACAGCTTCAGCATTTGCGCGCCGGCATCGATCGCGGCGAATGCCTCAGATGCCGTGGCAAAGCCGGCCACCACCCGCAAGCCGCGATTCACGGCATAGCGGATAAGGTCCGGCCGAGTATTCGGGGTGACGATAAAGCGTGCGCCCAGCGCTTCCAGCGCATCCACGTCGCGCTCGCGCAACACGGTGCCGCCACCTATCCAGACGTTGTCGCCAAAGGTGCGGGCCGCCGCCCCGATGCTGTCGGCCCAGTCCGGCGAGTTGAGCGGAATCTCGATGGCGTCGTAGTTTTCATCCACCAGTGCCTGCACATGCGCCAGCGATTCGCCAGGTGTGATGCCACGCAGGATGGCGATCAGCGGGAGACGAAAAGGCGATGTATACAGCGGGTCGGTATGTGCACTCATATCGTGTCGGTCGCGATAGATCAGTCGTGATAAAGCTGTGAGCGGCCGCCATCGATCAGGATGTCGGTGGCATTGATGTAACGCGCTTCGTCGCTGGCCAGGAACAAGGCGGTGTACGCCACTTCCTCCGGCGTGCCGATGCGCTTGCACGGCAACAGTTCGGTTTGTTCGCGGCGCTTGGCTTCCGGATCCGGACTGCTGGTGAACCAGGCTTCGATACGCGGCACCAGTATCAGCCCTGGCGAAATCGAATTTACCCGAATGCCGCGCGCCGCATATTCGATGCCCAGCGAACGCGTCAATCCAATCAATCCATGCTTGGCAACGGGGTATGGAAAAGCGCCGCGGATAATCTTATGTCCGTGCACCGAAGCGATATTGACGATGGAGCCGGCGCCATGTGCCAGCATGGCCGGCAGCACCGCGCGCGCCACGTTCCATGTGCCCTTGAGGTTCAGTGCCAGGCAACGATCCCAGTCCGCATCTTCCAGCGATAGCGGTTCGGAAAATACATCGGCACCGGCATTGTTTACCAGCGCATCGATGCGCCCGTGGCGTTCCCGCGCTTCGCGCACGGCAGCTTCCACTGAAGTCCGGTCGGTGACGTCGGCGATGAGGTGAGTGATACGGTTATCGCCGCTGGCGACATCTGGGGCCGCCGGATCGCGATCCAATCCAAAGACGTGCGCACCCTGATCGGCAAACAAACGAGCCGTGGCCGCACCAATGCCGCTGGCGGCACCCGTGACCAGTGCAACTTTGTCTTGCAGGCGTCCGCTCACGGCGACGTCCGCAAAAGATGTCCTGCGCGCACTGTCGGCAAGGCAGCGGTGGCCAAGCAGCCACTGCGGTTCGGATACGCCATGGACCCTCCTCCAGGCATGACATTTCAATGATGGCGAATGATGGCCGCCGTCCTGTGCCGGACGGTCGTACACAACGCGCATGGGTGCTGCTTTGATTCGACTCGATCGAGACTTCCGGTCCTGCGCCGGATATTGCTTCGGGAATCGATTACATAGACTTGCCCGCAAATATATATTCGACAAATGAAATTTTCGCCATATGCTATTCCGCTAACGAATACATGAGTCATGCGATCCGGGAGGGTTGCCTGCATGGTCCAACCGAGTACCAGCTGGTTCAATGCGTCGCGGCTGAAGACACGGCATTTGCTTCTATTGCTGCATCTATATGAGCAACGCACGGTACTGAAGGCCGCCGAGGCCGCCAGCATGACCCAGCCGGCGGCGTCCAAGTTGCTGGCCGAAATGGAAGACATGCTGGGGGTGAAGCTGTTCGAACGTCATGCCCGTGGCGTCGAGCCCACCTGGTACGGCCAGATATTGATCCGCCGCGCGCGGTCGGCGCTGTCGGAGATCGGCCGCGCCTACGACGAGATATCGTCGATGCGCAGCGGGCAGATGGGGCAGGCGTCCATCGGCACCGTGGTCAATCCGGGTACCAACCTGGTGCCGCAAGCCATCGCCCTGATCAAGCGCGATTACCCCGACATCCTGATCCGCGTTGAGATGGACTACAGCCGGCCGCTGGTGGCCAAGCTGCTGGATGGTCATCTGGATATCGTCATCGGCCGGATCATTGGACCAGAGGGTGCGGGGGAACTTCAGTTCGAACCGCTGGCCGACGAGCCTCATTCGGTTATCGCTCGTGCGGGTCATCCGTTGACGCAGTATCCGCGGCTGGAGCACGCAGATCTGGTCGAATACGGCTGGATTCTGCCGCCGGCAGCCAGTGTGCTGCGGGCGCGGTTGGATTCGGTATTCCTGGAACACGGCCTGCAGCGGCCGCGCAACATCATCGAAACCTCGGCCCTGCCGGTCATCACCAATCTGTTGCGCAACAGCGATCTATTGACCGCACTGCCGGTCGAGTCGGTAGCGCCTTACCTGCAATCCAATCAGCTCACCGTGCTGCCGATCCAGCTCGGTGTGCGCATGGAATTCTTCGGCATCATCCGCCGTCGCGACCAGTTGCTGTCGCCAGGTGCCGAGCGCGTACTGGAAGCTTTGCGGAGCACCGCCCGCCGTCTATACCCGGAACCGCTGGCGCCTGCCTCACTGTCGCCACGACTGCCTGAAGAAGGCAACGAGTAACTCCAATTACTTCCGAGCGCGGTGCGTTATGTCGAAAATGACATAGCCGCCACTCAATATTTCATTGGTCGGGCATGTCGGCCGCGCCTATGCTGCGGCTGAAGTCGCCGTTCGGTCATTTTATGACCAGCAACGGGACAGGTACGGCAAAGAACCGCCTGACAAGGCGGGCGGCGGACACCGGAGGGAAGCTGGTCACCAGCACGCCGGAGCGACGACGACGACAAACCTATAAGCCAGAGCCGGCGCTGGCGCGATGCGGAACCCGGCAATCACAAGGGCAGAGCTACGCAATAACTGGCCAGAAATGGCTGTAGTGCGCACAGACGCACGCGGCCGATACAACTCAAATCACCGTTCGTCATGTGTCCTGGGAGGGAACAACCATGTCAACGCAACATCGCCGCCATCCGGCACGCACGGCCGCGAGCCGTAGTTCCAACCGCAACCGCTTCCCCCACACCCTCATCGCGCTGAGCATCGCAGCCTTGTTGAGTGCGCAGGCACAGGCGCAGACACAACCAGAACCACAGCCGCAAGCTACACCGCAGCCGACCGCTGAGCAGCAACAAGCCGTTGAGCTGGACACGGTCACCGTCACCGGCATCCGCGGTTCGGTCTACCGGGCGCAGGACATCAAGCGCAGCGCCGACACCTTCGTCGACTCAGTCACCGCGGAGGACATCGGCGCATTGCCCGACCGCAGCGTCACCGAGACGCTGTCGCGCATCCCCGGCGTCACCATCGACCGCTTCCTCTCGGCGGGCGATCCGGAACACCCCTCCGCCGAAGGTAGTGGCGTGCAGGTCCGCGGCATGACGCAGGTGCGTTCCGAACTCAACGGCCGCGACACGTTCTCGGCGAACGGCGGCCGTTCCATCGGTTTCCAGGACGTGCCTTCCGAGCTGATGGCCGGCGTCGACGTCTACAAGAACCAGAAGGCCGAGATGATCGAGGGTGGCCTGGGCGGCACCGTCGACCTGCGCACCTTCAAACCCCTCGACTTCGACGGCCAGAGGATCGCCTTCAGCCTCAGCGAGAACTACGGTAACTTCGCCGAGCAATACAAGCCATCTGCCTCGGCGCTGTACAGCAACCGCTGGGATACCGAGCTCGGCGAATTCGGCTTCCTGGTCGACATCGCGCATTCGGAACTCGCCACCCGCACCGACGGCATGTTCGTGCGGCCGTTCTTCGAGACCGCTAACACCGATGTCGACGGCGACGGCACCAACGAGCAGCTCTGGCTGCCGCGCGGCGCCGACTGGCGCACGCTGGATTTCGAACGAGAACGCCAAGGCATCTACCTAGCCCTGCAGTGGAGGCCCACCGACGACGTCGAGCTCCACGCCACCGTCTTCCAGAGCCGGTACGACGAACTCTGGTATGAGGACGCCATCTTCGTCGGCAACGACCCCACCGCGGTCAGGATCGACACCAGCCAGCCGTACGAACTGGATGGCGGTGTGTTCCGCTCGGGCCGCCTCGTCCAGGAAGGCAATATTCCCATGGGCACGGACATCCGCGCCTCGAACAGCAAGTCCAAGACCACCGACTTCTCCCTCGGTCTGAAGTGGATGCTCAGCGACAGCACCGAACTGACGACCGACATGCAGTACGTCAAAGCCGAGACGCGGAGGCTGGATTCCACGGTGTCGCTTGGCGTCGACGTACCTTATATCGACGTCAACCTCAACGGCGGCACGCCGTCGATCGGCATCGACGAAGAGTTCACGGGAAACCCAGCCAACTACTACTGGGGCTTCACCATGGACCATCGCGACGACAACGTCGCCGACCAGTTGGCCTGGCGCGCCGACCTCAAGCACAGCTTCGACAGCGGCTTCTTCCGCGCGATCAAGTTCGGCGTGCGCCTGACCGATCGCAGCGCCACCAGCAGGGATACCGGTTACGACTGGCAACCCGTGTTCCAACCCTGGATGGCGGGCTGGGCCGTAACGGGCCCGACGCCAGGACTGGACCTCAATGACGAGGTCAACTCCAGCCTGACGCACCTCAACACCTTCGACAATTTCTACCGCGGCGATGTCAATCCGCCGGGCTCCTTCTTCGCGCCCGTGCTGAGTACCGCGCTCGGATTTCCCGACAGCTATCTGGCGATCCACGGCGCCGCCGCTCCGTACTACGCCTGCTGCTATGGACAGATCACGCCGCGGAATGTCCGCGATCCGCAGTGGACCAACTTGCAGAGCGAGACCACCACCGCCGCCTACGCGATGCTGGATTTCGCAGTGGACGACATCCGCCTCGACGGCAACGTCGGCGTGCGCGCGGTGCGCACCGAGAATTCCGCCAGCGGATTCCTGATCTATCCGAACTCGATCTACGCGCCTTATCTCGGCGCCGGCGAATCGGAGCCGATCACCGCCAGCAATTCCTATACCGACATCCTGCCCAGCCTCAACGTGCGCTGGGAACCGGTCGACAACCTGATCGTGCGTTTCGCCGCGTCCAAGGCCATCGCCCGGCCAGCGTTCAGCGACATGCAGGCCTACCAGGTCCTGAGCGCCGATCCGAAGGACGGCGTCACGGTGGATCCGGACAACCCTCAGCCGCTGCCGATCAGCGATCTGGATCTCACGGCCAGCAACTTCGACAACCCTTACCTGGAGCCGATGAAGGCCAACCAGTTCGACCTGTCGCTGGAATGGTATTTCTCTCCGGACAAGGGCGGCATGGCCTGGATCAACTTCTTCCACAAGGACATCAAGGATTACTTCCGCAACCAGACGCGGCTGGTGCCTTACCCAGCTGCTGACGGCAACGAGTACGAGTACCTGGTCACGCAGACCATCAACACCGGCGAGGCGCGCATCCAGGGTGCGGAGATCGGCTGGAACCAGTTCTTCGACTTCCTGCCGGCGCCGTTCGACGGCTTCGGCATCTCGGCGAACTACACCTACATCGACAGCTCGACCGAAGTGCCGATCGAAGTGGATGCGGACCCGATCGATACCGATGGCTCGCGGTTCGGCGAGCTGCCGGCCGACGGCCTGTCCAAGAACTCCTACAACGTCGCCGCCTTCTACGAGAAAGGGCCCTGGCAGATCCGCGTGGCCTACAACTGGCGCAGCGAGTACCTGCTGGGGGTCGGGGCCAACGGCTACAACGGCACCAACAACAATTTGGCGGGCGAGTCCGTTGCCTGGAAACTGCCGGTGTACAGCGACGAATACGGCCAGTTGGATGCTTCGGTCTTCTACAGCTTCAACGAAAACGTCAAGCTCGGCCTGGAGATGAACAACCTCAACAACGCCGAACAGCGCACGATCATGGACCAGAATGGCGCCGGCAAGCGCACCACTTCCTGGTACGTGAACGACACGCGCTACGCCGCAACGCTCCGCGTAAACTTCTAAGCGAAACGACGGGAAGAGGAGGTGTTCCTCCTCTTCCCGCTCCATCTTTAACGCATCACCGATTGTAAATTGCGTCGATCGCTGACCTGTAGGAGCGGCGTCCCGCCGCGAGCTTTTGATGTTCGTTCGTGGCGCGCGCTGCGCACACACGAGCCGCCACACCCCAAAGCCGTGCGCACAGCACGTGCTACGCGGGCCGCTCGTACATATATGCATCTGAGCATACGGCCGCGCCAACAACCACGAACCCTCACGCCAAATGACGCACCGCATCATTCAATAGTGGTATAGATCGCGGCGAATATTTCATTGGTATGGAATGTCACAGCGACCTATCCTGCGGTCCAAGTGGAGTATTGGGTGACGCGTGATCGCTGCAGGTCTTTGCGATAGCGGGTTGTCATAACGGTACTTCTCTGCATCGGGGAAGGAGGCGCCGATGTATCTGGATAAGACGCCGACGCCCCGGTCGCGGTGCCGGCGATTGATGTTCAGCAAGGGAAAGGATGGCGGCAACATGCAGCGGCCATCGACTTGAAACACAACACAAGGTCCAGACCGACCGGTACGCCGGCGAGTTGGGACTATCGATATTCGTAACAAGTAGTGCCCTGGGAGGGAACAATTTGATGTCAACGCAACAACGCCGTGCTTCGGCAGATCAGGCCGTGGCCCGTACATCCATCCGCAAGCTGCAGCACACCGCGATTGCCTTGAGCATCGCCGCCCTGCTGAGCGCTCCTGTCCATGCGCAGCAAGCGCAACCGGCACCGGCCGAAGAAGACAAGGCTGCGGTGGAACTGGATACGGTGGTGGTAACCGGCGTACGCAGCAGCGTCACCCAGGCGCAGGCGATCAAGCAGAACGCCGAGCAGATCGTCGATTCCATCGTGGCTGAAGATATTGGCAAGTTGCCCGACAACAACGTCGCCGAAGCATTGCAGCGCATCTCCGGCATCCAGATCCAACGCAACTATGGCGAAGGCAGCGAAATCGCCATCCGTGGCCTGACCCAGGTCCGCACCGAACTCAACGGCCGCGACATCTTCACCGCCAATGACGGCCGCGGGCTGAGCTTCGAGGACGTTTCGGCGGAACTGCTTTCCGGCGTCAACGTCTACAAGAACCCGTCGGCCGAGATGATCGAAGGTGGCCTGGGCGGCACCGTCGACCTGCGCACGCGCCTGCCGTTCGACTATGACGGCATGAAGCTGGCCGGCAGCATTCAGTACAACCACTATGACTTGGCCGACAAGGGCGAAACCGCCTTCTCTGGCCTGTTCAGCAATCGCTGGCAGACCGGGATCGGCGAGATCGGCCTGCTGGTGAACCTGTCCAAACAGGAAGGCTCGTTCCGCCAGGACACGATTTCGATCGAGCCGTGGTACGACCTGACCACCGTGCCGGGCTACGAAGGCCAGAACATCTCGGTGCCACGCGGCGCGGGCATCAACACCACCAACGGCGAGCGTGACCGCGAGACCAGCGCCATCGCGTTGCAGTGGCGTCCGAACGATGACGTGGAGGTGTATCTGCAAGCGTTGCGTTCTGACTACAAATTCAGCTGGTTGGACTATTCGTTCTTCGTCTACAGCGGCGGTAGCGAGATGGTGCCGGCTCCTGGCAGCAACTTTGTGGTCAACGGCCGCAACGAATTCGTCAGTGGCACGTTCGAAGGAACTCCGGCCGACTCCAACACCAGCCTGACCGAACGCCACTCGGTAACCACCGATTACTCGGCAGGCGCGAAGTGGACGGTCAACGAGCGCCTTTCGCTGAGCACCGACTTCCAGTACGTCGATGCCACCACGGAATCCACACGTTATATCGTCGGCACCGGCATGGCCGGTGTGCCACGCTTCACCATGGACTTCAGCGGCGACCTGCCGCGACTGTCCGTGACCGACGCCAGCGGTGCCGAAGGTTATCTGTCCAACAGCGCCAACTACATCGGGTGGAAGTTCCACCTGGACAACCAGGACGACAACGAAGGCACTGAGTTCGCCTGGCGCAGCGACATGGACCTGGCGTTCGACGAAGGGTTCTTCCGCAGCTTCAAGGCAGGCGTGCGTTATACCGACCGCGACGCCAAGAACAAGGGCAACGTCTGGCGCTTCATGTGCTTGAATGATCCGGGCGAAGACGCCTGCGAAGGCGCTGCATTTTCTGGCTATCCCAACATCCCGCTGGTGCAGAACCCGACCTCCGACTTCTTCCGTGGCGACGGCTACACGTTCGGCCCGACGATGACGGCGTCACACGTGGCCGTGGGCAACTACGAGCAGACGCTTGCCGGCTTCGGTGCCGAGCCGCTGACGTTTGGTCCGCGCAACATCAATACGCAGAGCGAGCAGACCTACGCCGCCTACGGCGTGTTGCGCTTCGGTAGCGATGCCGGCGCTCTGCCGTTCGACGGTAACGTCGGCGTGCGCGTGGTCCGTACGGAACTCGAGTCCGCCGGCGTCATGACCGATCCGGACGATTTGGACGCGCTGCTGCCGATCAGCGTGCAGCAGAGCTACACCGACGTGCTGCCCAGCCTCAATCTGCGCTTGTTCCTGCAAGACAATCTGCAGTGGCGTTTCGCCGCGTCGAAGGGTATTTCGAGGCCTGGTTTCGACAAGCTCAATCCCAATCTGGGCCTGAGCGTGGATTCGGCCGGCCGTCGCACCGGCTCGGCAGGCAATCCGAACCTCAATCCGATGGAAGCCGACCAGTTCGACACTTCGCTGGAGTGGTACTTCGGCAAAGGCTCGATGCTGTACGGCACCGCGTTCTATAAGAAAGTCGACGGTTTCATCGCCGATGTCACGGCTCCCGAAACCATCGATGGCGTGGAGTGGGAGATCACCCGCCCGGTCAACGGCGATAACGGCAAGATCAAGGGCGTGGAAGTGGGTTACACCCAGTTCTTCGACTTCTTGCCCGGCTGGCTGAGCGGTTTCGGTCTGCAGACCAACTACACCTACGTCGACAGCCAGGCGCCAAGCCCCACCGCCACCGACACCAACGGCCAACCCCTGACGGTGCCGCTGCAAGGTCTGTCCAAGAACAGTTACAACGTCATCCTCAGCTACGAGCAGCCACGTTACGCCGCGCGTGTGGCCTACAACTGGCGCAGCGATTGGCTGGTGACGACGGCAGGCAACGGCACCGGCAATCTGCCGGTCTACAACAAGGGCTTCGGCCAGCTGGACGCCTCGGTCCGCTTCAACATCAACGATATGTGGTCGGTGTCGCTGGATGGCATCAACCTGCTGGATACCCGCCGTGAAAGCTATCTGGGTTACGAATCGCGCCTGCGCGATTTCGTGATCAATGATCGTCGTTACGGCATCACCTTGCGGGCTAGCCTGTAAAGCATGTCCACCCGCCTTCGCTCGCGCATCCTCTCCCTCGCGCGGGCGCAGGCGGGTGGCGGTTCTCGCTCTGCTGCGTCGACACGACGCCTGATGGAGGCTGTTCGCTGATGGTCGCTAGCGCATTTCCGTATCAAGCCAAGCCAGATCCGTCATCCCGGCGCAGGTCGGGACCTGGTGACTTCTGGTATTCGGAGTGCAAGGCACTGGGTCCCGGCCTGCGCCGAGATGACGATGGCTTGATTCCGGCAAAGGAGGGAGCAAATCCCCCTCAATCCCCCTTGACCAGCCATTCGGCTGTTGAAAGCAAAAAAGGGGGAAGCAAAGCGTTCTCCGCTCTTACGCACATACATCGCTGGCGACAAACGGCGCTACTGGCGATTCTTGCTTGCGCCATTTCTTCGACAGCCATCGCTGCGGATATACCCTACCAATGGCAGAACGTCGCCATCGGCGGCGGTGGATTCGTCACCGGCCTGACCTATCACCCGGCCGAACGCGGCCTGGCCTATGCACGTACCGATGTGGGCGGCGCCTACCGTTGGGATGCCAAGGGCAAGCGCTGGGTGCCGCTGACCGACTGGATCGGGAAGGAAGACATCAACCTGCTTGGCATCGAAAGCCTCGCCATCGATCCGTCCGATCCCAATCGCGTTTACCTTGCCGCCGGCACCTACACCAACCCCAGGGTAGGCAACGGCGCCATCCTGCGTTCGCAGGATCGCGGCGCCACGTTCCAGCGCAGCGATCTGCCGTTCAAGCTGGGCGGCAACGAACTCTCGCGCGGCAATGGCGAACGGCTGGCGGTTGATCCGAATGATGGCAGAGTGCTGTTTCTAGGTTCGCGCAGTCACGGACTGTGGCGCAGCGAGGATCATGGCGCGACTTGGAAGCGAGTTGAAAGTTTCCCCGCCATCGCCACCTCGCCAGCTGCCAGCGCACAAGGTTGGAACAACCGCACGCAACAGATCGGCATCGTGTTCGTGACGTTCGAAGCGGCCAGCGGCAAGCCGGGCGCGCCCACGCCAAAGCTATACGCCGGCGTTTCCACGCAGGAAACCAGTCTCTATCAATCCGACGATGGCGGTCGCAGCTGGCACGCGGTATCCGGCCAGCCTACCGGTTTGCGGCCCAACCACATGGCGCGCGGCAGCGACGGCACCTATTACCTGAGTTACGCCGACTTGCCCGGCCCGGACAAGATGAGCAATGGCGCGGTGTGGAAGTACGTTCCCACCACCGGCGCCTGGACGGACATCACGCCAGCGCCACAATCCACCGATACCGAGAATGACGGTTTTGGTTGGGGTGCGGTCACGGTGGACCCGCAGAAACCGCAGATACTGCTGGCCAGCACATTCACCCGCTACGGCCCGCACGACGACATCTACCGCAGCACCGATGGCGGCCAGCATTGGCAGCCGCTGTTCGCGCGTTCGGACTTCGACCACGGCATCTCGGCGTGGACCGCGCATGCCAGCCCGCACTGGATCGCCGATATCGAAATCGATCCGTTCGACTCGAATGAAGCGATGTTCGTGACCGGCTATGGCATCTGGGCATCGCGCAATCTGACTGCCTTCGACGACGGCGCGTCCCGTGTGAAGTGGTGGTTCAAGAACACCTATCTGGAAGAAACCGTCCCGTTGGATCTGATCAGTCCGCCGGAAGGCGCGCACCTGCTCAGCGCCGTGGGCGACATCGACGGTTTCCGCCACGATGACCTGGCCGTGCCGCCATTGCAGTTCGCCGGGCCACGCCTGACCAATGGCGAAAGCATTGCTTATGCCGGCAAGGCGCCTTCGATCATCGTGCGCAGCGGCACCGTGCGTGACCGCAACAACAATGAGGTGCGCGCCGCGTATTCGCTGGACGGTGGAAAGAGCTGGGCGCTGTTCGCCAGTGAGCCGCCGGAAGGCGAGGGCGCCGGGCACATCACCATCGCCGCCGACGGCAAGCGCGTGATATGGCAGCCGAAGAACGCCGGCACCTGGATCACCGCCGATTTCGGTAAACGCTGGCAGAAGGTGAAAGGTCTCCCCGCCGGCGCGGTGGTAGAAGCCGATCGCGTCGACGAGGGCATCTATTACGGTTACGACGTACGCACCGGCAAGCTGTATGTCAGCGGCAACGGCGGCATCGAATTCAAGGAAGCCGGCGGCGGTACCGGTGACGTGGGCGACTGGCACCGTGCGGAACTGCATCCGTTGCCCAACGAAACCGCGAAGGTCTATATCACCGCGTCCTGGCGTGGCCTGTTGCGCTGGTCGCCGGGCCAGTTGGAGCGATTGCCTGGTGTGGAGAATGCATTTTCGTTGGGTCTGGGCAAGCCGCGCAGCGAAGGCGGACCGCACACGCTGTTCCTGCATGGTCAGGTGAAAGGCAAAGTGGGCATGTTCCGCTCGGACGATGACGGCCGCAGCTGGCAACGCATCGACGACGATGCGCATCGCTTCGGCCAGATCTCGCACGTGGCCGGCGACCCCCGCGTGTACGGGCGCGTCTACTTCGCTACCGGCGGCCGTGGAATTGTTTATGGCGATCCGCGCTGAAGTGAATTGCATTGAATCGACCAGCCCGCTGCGCGCGGGCTGGTTTGCTGTGGCCTTGATGGTCTGCTTGCCGATGCTGGCGCAAGCGCAGGGCTATACCGCACGTCCTCAGGACGCTGCAGCACCCGCTTCAGTACCGACCGCGCCGGCGGCCAACCTGGCGCCGCCGCTGACCAACCTGCCGGGCCGCGAACGGCGCAGCCTCAATGGCCCATGGCAGGCGCTAGTGGACGCTTACGGTTCCGGCATCGGCGACTGGAAGGCTGTATGGAAAGACAAGACCGCAACCGGCAAACACGATTTCTTCGAATACGGATTCGACGACAGCAACACCTTGCAGGTGCCGGGCGATTTCAATACGCAGCGGCCCGAGCTGACCTGGCTCGAAGGTTCGGTGTGGTACCGCAAAGCCTTTCAATACGATCTTTCCGCGGCACAGCGCAGCGGCCGGCGTTTGTTCGTCCATTTCGGCGGTGCCAACTACTGGACCGACGTATTCCTCAACGGCGAAAAGTTGGGCAGCCACGAGGGCGGCTTCACGCCGTTCCAGTTCGAACTGACCGGCAAGCTGCGTGATGGCGAGAACCGGCTGCTGGTGCACGTGGACAACCAGCGGCGCAAGGACGGCATTCCGGCGCAAGGCTTCGATTGGTTCAACTACGGCGGTTTGACCCGCGATGTGGATCTGGTGGAAACGCCAGCCACCTATATCCAGGACTACGCTATCCAACTGGCGCCGGGTTCGATGCGGCAGGTGCAAGGCTGGGTAAAGCTGGCCGGCACAACGCCGCAACAGCCGGTGCAGGTGCGCATTCCCGAACTCGGCGTGGACGTGCGTGTACAAACCGACACCGAAGGTATGGCGAAGTTGAGTTTCGAAGCACCCTTCCAGCCGTGGTCGCCAGCTCAGCCAAAACTCTATCAAGTGAGCGTGTCGACGCCCGACGACGCGCTGGAAGAAGCCATTGGCTTCCGCAGCATCGCCGTGCGCGGTGATGAGATTCTGCTCAATGGCAAACCGGTGTTCCTGCGCGGGGTCAATCTCCACGAAGAAATCGACAGCCGCCGCGCGCATTCGCCCGCCGATGCCGAACGCCTGCTTGGGCAGGCCAAACAACTGGGTGCCAATTTCGTCCGCTTATCGCACTACCCATATAGCGAACATCTGGTACGACTGGCGGATCGCATGGGCCTGCTGTTGTGGCAGGAGATTCCCGTTTATCAGGGCATCGATTTCGGCGACGCGGGCATGCAGGCCAAACTCGATACGATGCTGACGGAAATGATCGGCCGCGACCGCAATCGCGCCGCGGTGATCTTCTGGGGCATCGCCAACGAAACATCTCCGGGGATCGAACGCAATGCGGCGCTCGCCGCGCTGGCGCAACGCAGCCGCGCGCTGGATCCCACTCGCCTGGTGACGGCGGCGTTGTATGGCCCCGGCTTCCATGGCAACACGCTCACCGTTTCCGATCCACTGATCGCATCGTTGGATGTGGTGGGCGTCAATGAGTACTTCGGCTGGTATACGCCCTGGCCGGTGGAACCCGAGCAAGCGGTGTGGAAGCCGTTCGGCAAACCGCTGCTGATCACCGAGTTCGGCGCGGAAGCGCGGCTGGGCAATCACGGTGCGAATGATGTGGCGAGTGCGTGGAACGAGGAGTTCCAGGCCGAGTTCTACAACAAGCAGCTGCGCATGCTGAAGCGGATTCCATTCCTGCGCGGGGTCGTGCCGTGGGTCATGGCGGATTTCCGTTCGCCAGTGCGTTTGCATCCGTTCCAGGCGGGTTATAACCGCAAGGGGCTGTTGTCCGAACGCGGCGAGCGCAAGCAGGCTTGGCACGTGATTCACGACTATTACCAGGAGATTGGCCGATGAGACCGTTGCTTGCATGGCTGGGCGCGCTACTTTTGTTCTCGCCAAGCGCACAGGCAAAGGTGGAGTTGCCGTTGCTGTTCTCCGACGGCGCCATCGTCCAGCGCGACAAGCCGCTACCGGTATGGGGCTGGGCATCGCCTGGAGCAAAGATAGAAGTTGAGTTCGATGGCCGCAGCGCCACCGCTACCGCGGCTAAAGACGGCGCCTGGCGTGTCGAACTGCCAGCGCACAAGGCGGGCGGTCCGTACATCTTGCGTGTTCGCGGGGACGGTGAAGCCGTTGCCGTGAACGACGTGCTGGTGGGTGATGTCTGGCTGGCTTCGGGTCAGTCGAACATGGAGTGGCCGCTGTACCAGGCGAAAGATGCGCAGCAGGCCATCGCGAGCGCCAACGACCCGTTGATCCGCCATTTCAAGGTTCCCAAATCGTGGTCCGAGAAACCGGAGACGCGTCTGGCTGGCGGTTCCTGGAAAGCGGCGTCGCCGCAAACCGTGGGCGAATTCTCGGCAGTGGGTTACTACTTCGCCCGCGAACTGCGCGCCAAGACCGGCGTGCCGATCGGCATCATCAATAGCACGTGGGGCGGTAGCCGCATCGAAGCCTGGATGGATGGACAGACGCTGGGCATCGAAACCACCCGCCTGGCCAAGCGCATGCGCGACCTGCGGGTGAAAGAAGATCGCGACATGGCCATCGTGGAAGGCAAGTTGGCGCAGTGGGGCGCGATGCCGGCGGACGATACCGGCTGGCAGGTCGTGGAACTGGACGAATCGGCATGGGTCGATATCGCCGTGCCTGTGCTGTGGGAAGAAGCCGGTTGGTTGGGCCTGGATGGCGTGGCCTGGTACCGCACTCATTTCGAGCTGACGGCGGAACAGGCGCGCAAAGGCGTTCGCGTGTCGTTCGGTCGCGTCGACGATTCGGATCAGGCGTGGGTCAATGGCGTGGCCGTTGGAGGTATCACGCGCGAGTACAACACGCCGCGCCAGTACGACGTGCCCGCGAAGGCCCTGCGCGCGGGTCGCAATGTGTTGGCGGTCAGAGTGGTCGACGATGGCGGCGGCGGTGGCATTCACGGCGATGCAGAGGAACTGCATGTACAGCTTGCCGATGGCGCCCGCATGCCGCTGGCGCGCGAGTGGAAATTTCGCGTGGTACAAGCGCGTCTCGATGCCAGCGATGGCAAGAACCTGATCGAAACACTACTGTTCAACCAGATGATCCTTCCCGCGCAGCCGTATCCTCTGAGCGGCGTCATCTGGTACCAGGGCGAAGCCAATGCCGACAAGTTGGCCGGCGCACATCGTTACCGCGAGCAATTCCCCGCACTGATTGGCCAATTGCGGCGCCAATGGAACGCGCCGCAATTGCCGTTCCTCTGGGTACAGCTGGCCAACTTCGACAGCGGCGTAGACGTATCAGCCGAAGGCCGCACCGAAAGCCCGTGGGCAATGCTGCGCGAATCGCAATCGCGCACGCTAACGCTGCCGGCTACCGCGCAGGTGGTTACGATCGATGTTGGCGACCCCAAGGACATTCACCCACTGGACAAGCAAACGGTCGGGCATCGGCTGGCGCTGGCCGCACGCCATGTGGTTTATGGCGAAGCACTTGTGTATTCCGGGCCGGTTTACCGCAGCGTGAGGTTTGAAGCTGGCCGCGCGCGCGTCGCCTTCGATCTCGGCGGCAGCGCTCTGGCGATACGCGGCGATGGCAGCAAGCTCCATGGCTTCGAAATCGCTGGCGCCGACCGCAAATTTCATCCAGCGCACGCCGTCATCGACGGCGATACGATCGTCGTCAGCAGCGATGCCGTCGCAAAGCCGCAAGCGGTGCGTTACGCCTGGCGCGACAATCCCGAAGAAGCAGACCTGATCAATCGCGATGGCCTGCCCGCGTCACCGTTCCGTACCGATGCTTGGTGACAGGATGGCCAAGGTACTCTCAAGTCAGGTGTTAACGGCGAATTTGTGTTTCGTCACTCCCGCGCAGGCGGGAGCCCAGCGACTTGAGTCGGGATATGGACGAACGTCGCTGGGTCCCCGCCTGCGCGGGGATGACGATCTACAAACATCGGGGACAAAAAATGCCCTGGTACCAAGGAGAAAGAAATGACTAAACGCACCCTTCGGGACAAGCCGCTTCTATCTCTGCTGCGTTGCGCCGCGCTAGGCGCTACGTTGATGTTGCTTGCCGCGTGCAAGCCGGCCGAAGAGACGCCCCCGCCAACCGATGCCAAAGCGGACGTCAAGGCCGAGGCAAAGCCCGCAACGCAACCTGTCGCCGAAGCGCCCATCCCCAAGCTGGTGACCGAGAACGGCCGCCACGCACTGCTGGTCGATGGCGAACCGTTCCTGATCCTGGGTGCGCAGGTCAACAACTCCAGCAACTATCCGGAAGCGCTGAAGGATGTCTGGCCGGCGATCGATGTGGTCAAGCCGAACACGGTGATGGTGCCGATCGGCTGGGAACAGATCGAAGCGAAAGAAGGACAGTTCGACTTCTCTTTCGTGGACACAGTGCTGGCCCAAGCGCGTGAGCGCGATGTGCGGTTGGTGCTGCTGTGGTTCGCGACCTGGAAGAACAACGGCCCCAACTACGCGCCGGCCTGGGTCAAGCTGGACAACAGCCGGTTCCCGCGCGTGATCACCGCCGACGGACGCACGCTGAATTCGCTGTCGCCGCATGCGCAGGCCACGCTGGACGCAGACCGCAAGGCCTTCGTTGCGCTGATGACCCATCTGAAGGCTGCCGACCCGCAGCGCACCGTCATCATGGTGCAGCCGCAGAATGAGCCGGGCACCTACGGCAGCGTGCGCGACTTCTCGCCGCTGGCGCAGAAAGTGTTTGACGGCCCGGTGCCCGACGTCCTGCTGAAGAAGCTGGGTAAACCGCCGGGTACATGGCGGGAGGCGTTCGGCGCCGATGCCGATGAGTTCTTCCACGCCTGGCACATCGCGCACTACATCGACCAGGTCGCCGAAGCGGGCAAGGCGATCTATCCGCTGCCGATGTACATCAACGCCGCGCTGCGCGGACCGTTCAATCCGGGCCAGCCTGGCCAGTATGCGAGCGGTGGACCGACCGACAATGTGCTGGATGTATACAAGGCCGCCGCGCCGCACATCGATCTGCTGGCGCCGGACATCTACATGCCCGAGTACACGCACTACACGACCGTGCTCGATCGCTATTCGCGGCCGGACAATGCGCTGTTCGTGGCCGAGACCGGCAACCGCGAGGAATACCCGCGCTACTTCTTCTCCGCGCTGGGCGAGCAGGCGATCGGCTGGGCGCCGTTCGGCATCGACTATTCGCGCTATTCCAACTGGCCGCTCGGCGCCAAGCACCTGGATGAGAAGGCGCTGGAATCGTTCGCGCTGAACTACGCCATCGTGCGCCCGGCGGCGCGCGTGATCGCGAAGGCCAGCTTCGAAGGCAAGGTGCGCGGCACGGCCGAGCAGCCGGGCGAGGCGGTGCAGACGGTGAAGATCGACGAGCGCTGGAATATGGTGGTGACCTATGGCGTGCCGCAGTTCTGGTTCCAGGGCGAGCCACCCGGCAACCCGGAGCCCATCGGCCGTGCGCTGGTGGTGCAGCTGGGGCCGGACGAGTTCCTGGTCGCTGGCGCGCACGCACGCATCAGTATCACCGCCGCCGATCCGGCGGCGGCCGCGCGCCAGATCTACGATTACGTGGACGAAGGCACTTACGTGGACGGCAAGTGGGTGTTCCGCCGCCGCTGGAACGGTGACCAAACCGACTACGGCCTCAATTTCTCCAGCGTGCCGCAACTGTTGCGGGTGAAGCTGGCGACGTTCTGAAGCATTGACGCAGAGCGGGGCTTGCTCCGCTGAAAGTTTCCGGAGCCGGGTAAGCTGGGCTCCACGAAATGAAGGTAGAGCGGAGCTTGCTCCGCTGAAAGTTTCCGGAGCCGAGCAAGCTCGGCTCTACGAGAGAACCCGGAGCCGATTGAACCCGGCTCCCTAAGAGGAGTGGACCGATGCGTAGTTTGATGGGACTAACGATACCGCTGGCACTGCTGTTGTCGGCATGCGGCGGCGCAACCGCGGAGCGCGGCGGCGCCGCTTCGGCGGGCTATGAAAAAACGGACGCCGGCATCGTCGTGCGTCCCACGACCGAAGGCGCGGCCGCGGTCCGTCTGGAAGTGGTCAGTGATGGCGTGATCCGCGTCAGCGCAGATCCGGATGGCGATTTTGTTCGCACGCCCAGCCTGATGCGGGTGGAAGACGCGGGCAAGCCGACGCCGGAATTCAAGGTCGCCGAGCAGGATGGCCATCTGCGCTTGACCACGGCGCGCGTCACCGCGGACGTGTCGCTGAGCAGCGGCCGCGTGTCGTTCCTCGATGCGGCCGGCAAGCCGATCCTTTCCGAAGTAGAAGGCGGTCGCAGCTTTGCCCCGCTGGAAGTCGAGGGCAAACCCTACTTCAGCGTGCGCCAGCGTTTCGAATCGCCGGACGACGAAGCCATTTACGGTTTCGGCCAGCACCAGCAGGGCTGGATGAACCAGAAGGGCCGCGACGTCGAGCTGCTGCAGCACAACGTGGACATGGCGGTACCGTTCCTGGTCTCCAGTCGCAATTATGGTCTGCTGTGGGACAACAACGCGATCACCCGCATGGGCGACCCGCGTGGCCTGCAGCCGCTGCCGAAGAGCCTGAAGCTGTACGACGCCAAGGGCGAAGAAGGCGCGCTGACCGCGCGCTATTCGCTCAACGGGGTCCATAAGGTGGAGCGCCGCGAGTCCGAGGTGAACTACCAGTACATCAAGGATCTGGCGAACTACCCGGCGGAAGCCACCAGCAAGACCCAGCCGATGCAGGTCACCTGGGAAGGCGAAATCGAAGCGCTCAGTTCGGGCCGCCATACGTTCTCTTTGTATTCCAGCGAATACGCCAAGCTGTGGGTCGATGGCAAGCTGGTGATCGATCGCTGGCGCCAGAACTGGAACCCGTGGCATCACGAGTTCGCGCTGGAGCTGGAGCAGGGCAAGCGCCATAAGCTGAAGATCGAGTGGAAACTGATCGATCCCAGCTACATCGCGCTGCTGCACCGCGACCCGTTGCCCGCCGCCGAAGCCAAGGACCTGTCGCTGTGGTCCGAAGCCGGACAGATGGTCGATTACTACTTCGTCGCCGGCGATTCCGCCGATCAGGTCATCGCCGGCTATCGCCAGCTGACCGGCAAGGCCGTGATGTTGCCGAAGTGGGCCTACGGTTTCTGGCAGAGCCGCGAGCGCTACAAATCGCAGGACGAACTGGTCGGCGCCGTCGCCGAATACCGCAAGCGCCAGTTGCCCATCGACAACATCGTGCTGGACTGGTCGTACTGGCCGGAAGACGCCTGGGGTTCGCACGATTTCGACAAGAAGCACTTCCCCGATCCGGACGGCATGGTCAAGCAGGTGCATGACATGCACACGCAGATCATGATCTCGGTGTGGCCCAAGTTCTATCCGACGACCGCCAACTACAAAGAGTTGGATGCCGCCGGCTTCATGTACAAGCGCAATGTCGAAGTGGGCGAGAAGGATTGGATCGGCGCAGGCTACCTGAGCTCGTTCTACGACCCGTATTCTGAAAAAGCGCAGGCCATCTTCTGGCGCCAGATGAACGAGAAGCTCAACAGCAAGGGCTTCGATGCATGGTGGCTGGATGCGGACGAACCCGACCTGCATTCCAACATCGACATCGGCGAGCGCAAGGCGCGTACCACGCCGACCGCGTTGGGTCCGTCAACGGAGTTCTTCAACTCTTATCCGCTGCCGCATACGCAGGGCGTCTATCGCGGTGACCGTGCCGCTGACCCGGACAAGCGCGTATTCATCCTGTCGCGCAAGGGCTACGCCGGTACCCAGCGCAACGCCGTGGCGGTATGGAGCGGCGATATCGTCTCGCGTTGGGACGATATGCGTGACCAGGTTTCCGCGGGCGTGAATATCTCGATGTCGGGTCTGCCGAACTGGACCTTCGACATCGGCGGTTTCGCAGTGGAGAAGCGTTACGAGAACAAGGACCCGGCGCATCTGCCGGAGTGGCGTGAACTCAACACACGCTGGTTCCAGTTCGGCGCGTTTGTGCCGCTGTTCCGTTCGCATGGCCAGTTCCCGTACCGCGAGATCTGGAACATCGCACCGGAAGGCACGCCGTACTACGACAGCATGGCCTACTACAATCGCCTGCGTTACACGCTGTTGCCGTACGTCTACACGCTGGCGGGCGATACCTATCACCACGACGGCAGCATGATGCGTGGCATGGCGATGGATTTCCCGGGCGATCCGAAAGTCCGCGACATCAACGACCAGTATCTGTTCGGGCCGGCGTTCCTGGTGGCTCCGGTGACCACGTTCAAGGCAACCCAGCGCCCCGTCTATCTGCCGGCCGGCAGCGCTTGGTATGACTTCTACAGCGGTCAGCGCCACGACGGTGGCCAGACGCTTCAAGCCGCCGCACCGCTGGAGCGCATGCCGTTGTTCGTGCGTGCCGGTTCCATCATCCCGACCGGTCCAGTGCAGCAGTACGTCGACGAGAAGAAGGATGCGCCGCTCACCGTGGTGGTCTATACCGGTGCCGACGGCGAGTTCTCGCTGTACGAGGACAACGGCAACGGCTATGGCTACGAGAAGGGCGAGTTCAGCCGCATTCCGCTGAAGTGGAACGAAAAGACCGGCGAACTGAGCATCGGTGCGCGCCAGGGTTCGTTCCCCGGCATGCAGGCCAAGCGCGAAGTTCGCGTCCGCTGGATCAGCGGCCCACGCGCCGATGCCGGTACGCTGGAACCGGCCACCGATGCGACCGTGCAGTACGACGGCCAGGCGATCACCGTGAAGCAGGCGGAGAAGAAGTAACGTGAGCATCGATCCGACCCGGCGCGAATTGTTCAAGGCGGTGGGCGCGGGACTCGCGCTCGCCGGTTTGGTGCCATCGGCGGTGAGGGCGGCCACGCCCTCACCGGCATGGGATAGCGCTGGCGAGGATGCGCTCAAGCTGTGGTATCGCAGGCCGGCGACGCGTTGGGTGGAAGCGTTGCCGTTAGGCAATGGCCGGCTGGGTGCGATGGTGTGGGGCGGCATCGAACACGAACGCCTGCAGCTCAACGAAGACACGTTGTATGCGGGCGGTCCGTATGAAGCCGATACTTCCGGTGCGCTGGAAGCGTTGCCGGAAGTGCGGCGGCTGATCTTCGCCGGTGAATACGCGAAGGCCGAAGCATTGGCCAACGCCAAGATGATGGCGCGGCCGCTCAAGCAGATGCCGTACCAACCGCTAGCCGACGTGGTGCTGGATTTCCGCGATATTCCGGATACCAACGACTATCGCCGCGAACTCGATCTGGATACGGCGATCACGCGCACGCAGTTCAATACCTGGAAGATGGCGCACACGCGCGAAGCCTTCGTGTCGCCAGTCGACCAATGCATCGTGATGCGCGTCGCCACCGATCGGCCTGGCGCGATCAATTTGCGGATATCGCTGGATAGCGATCAAGAGACCGAAGCGTCGGCCGAAGACGGCACCCTGCTGTTGCGCGGTCGCAATTCTGAGCGGCGCGGCATCGAAGGCAAGCTGAAGTTCGCAACGCGCGTGCGTGCGATTCCCCGTGGCGGTTCATTGCAGATACGCGATGGCCGCATTGAGATCGAAAAAGCGGACGAGGTGGTGCTGTTGGTCACCGCGGCCACCAGTTACCGCCGCTACGACGATGTCAGCGGCGATCCGGAGGCCATCACGCGCCGGCAGCTTGCGGCTGCACAACAGCGCGGTTACGAAGCACTGCGGGCAGCGCACATCGCCGAGCACCAACGCCTGTTTCGCCGCGTTGCCATCGATCTGGGGAGCAGCGAAGCAGCGAAGCTTCCCACCGATGAGCGCATCGAGAACTTCGCCAACGGCGGCGATCCCGCGCTGGCCGCGCTTTATCACCAGTACGGTCGTTATCTGCTGATCTCCAGCTCGCGTCCCGGTACCCAGCCCGCGAACCTGCAGGGCATCTGGAATGACCTGATGGACCCGCCGTGGGAAAGCAAGTACACGATCAACATCAACACCGAAATGAACTACTGGCCCAGCGAGGCCAACGCGTTGCCCGAGTGCGTGGAGCCGCTGGAGGACATGCTGTTCGACCTGGCGGAAAAAGGCGCACGCCGGGCCAAGGAAATGTATGGCGCACCGGGTTGGGTCGTGCACCACAACACGGACCTGTGGCGGCAGACCGGACCGATCGACGGTGCTGAGTGGGGGCTGTGGCCGATGGGCGGCGCATGGCTGCTGCAGCAGTTGTGGGACCGCTGGGACTACGGTCGCGACGAGGCGTACCTGCGGAAAATCTATCCACTGTTCAAAGGCGCAGCCGAGTTCTTCGCCGCCACGCTGGTGCGCGATCCCAGCACCGGCGAGATGGTCACCAACCCATCGATATCGCCCGAGAATATTCATCCCCACGGCGCCGCTCTTTGCGCGGGCCCGGCGATGGATTCGCAACTGCTGCGCGATCTGTTCGCGCAATGCATCCAGGCGGCTGGTCTGCTGGGTGTGGATGCCGGTTTCGCACAACAGTTGCAGCAACTGCGCGAGCAACTGCCAGCTGACCGTATCGGCAAAGCGGGTCAGCTGCAGGAATGGCGCGAAGACTGGGACATGCAGGTACCTGAGATTCATCACCGGCACGTCTCGCATCTTTATGCCTTGCATCCAAGTTCGCAGATCAACGTGCGCGACACGCCGAAGCTCGCGGCGGCGGCGAAGCGTTCGCTGGAAATCCGCGGTGACGACGCCACCGGCTGGGGCATCGGCTGGCGCCTGAATCTGTGGGCGCGGTTGGGCGACGGCGAACACGCGATGCAGATCCTGCGCATGCTGTTGGGTCCGCAGCGGACTTACCCGAACTTGTTCGATGCCCACCCCCCGTTCCAGATCGACGGCAACTTCGGCGGCACCGCCGGCATCACCGAGATGCTGCTGCAAAGCTGGGGCGGTTCGGTTTTCCTGCTACCGGCTTTGCCGGGAGAATGGCGCGCAGGCGAGGTGCGCGGCCTCAAGGTCCGCAATGCCGCGGGAATGGACTTGAGCTGGAGAAACGGCGAGCTGGACAATGCGCTGCTGCGTAGCGAACGTGGCGGCACCTACAACGTGGTCTATGGCGATCAGACATTGGACATCGAACTGAAAGCGGGCGAATCGGCCGAGTTGCGCCTCAAGAACGGCAAGTTGGTGAAAGCGTGAATAGGCACCTCGCACAAACACGACACCGGAGTACATGCTCTCGTAGAGCGGAGCTTGCTCCGCTGCTTTTTTGGCCTCGCGTAGACCCGGTCGGAGAGCAGCCGAGCGGGCTCGGCTCTAAGAAAAGTGTCTTTAACGGCTATTCGCTATCACCTCCCGTTGCGACGGCCTCATTGCTACTGACTCGGCGCTGTCGCGGGGCGCAGCTCGGCTCTACGAGAAGCGTCTTTAAGTGGCTATTCGCTGTCGCCTCCCGTTGCGACGGCCTGATTGCTACTGACTCGGTGCTATCGCGGGGCGCAGCTCGGCTCTACGCCACATCGGTCGGATGCTCGCGGAAGGCCGTACAGGTACGACATGGGAGCGACGCACGCTCTCGTAGAGCGGAGCTTGCTCCGCTGCTTCTACATCGTCGGATCGGAAGAGCAGCCGAGCAAGCTCGGCTCTACATTGCTCCGGAAAGCACCCGGCTATCTGTGGAAAAATCCTTATGAGCTTCGTCGCGGGCCTCGACGCCGGTACCCAAAGCATCAAACTGGTGGTCTACGACCCCGAGCAACGCCAGGTAGTCGCCGCCACCAGCGCACCGCTGGAACTGATCAGCGCTGACGACGGCAGCCGCGAGCAGCATGCATCGTGGTGGCTTGACGGCGTCCGCGCGTGTTTCGCGCAACTGGATGCGGCTACCCGTGCCGACATCGCGGCGATTGCGGTCTCCGGCCAGCAACACGGCTTCGTGCCGCTGGATGCCGAGGGCAATGTGCTGGCACCGGCGAAGCTGTGGTGCGACACCAGCAGCAGCGCCGAGTGCACCGAGATCATGGACGCGGTCGGCGGCACCGCGCGCTGCATCGAACTGTCCGGCAATCCGATCCTGGCCGGCTACACGGCGTCGAAGCTGCCGTGGACCCGCAAGTATCGCCCGGAGGTCTACCGCGATCTGGCGAGCATCCTGCTGCCGCACGATTACCTGAACTTCTGGCTCACCGGTGAGCGCTTCATGGAATACGGCGATGCTTCCGGTACCGGCTGGCTGGATGTGCGCACGCGGCAATGGTCGAAAGAACTGCTGCACGCGATCGATCCCCAACGTGACCTGTCGCAGTGTCTACCACCGCTGGTGGAACTGGGCACCACCTTCGCCCTGTTGCCGAACGTCGCCGACGAACTGGGCCTGCCGCCCGGTATCCGCGTCGCGGTCGGCGGCGGCGACAACATGATGGCGGCCATTGGCACCGGCGCGGTGGTGCCGGGCCGGTTGTCGATGAGCCTGGGCACCTCGGGCACGTTGTTCGCTTACTCCGACACGCCGGTAATCGATACAGACGGTGCCTGGGCCGCATTCTGTTCTTCGTCGGGCGGCTGGCTGCCGCTGATCTGCACGATGAACTGTACCGTTGCAACAGAAACCATCGCTCAATTATTCGGCTTCAGCACGCGCGAGGGCGATGCCCGCATCGCCGCCACGCCACCGGGTGCCGACGGGCTGACGATGCTGCCGTTCCTCAATGGCGAGCGCACCCCGGATCTGCCACTGGGCAAAGGCGTGCTGGCCGGACTGGACCCGCACAACATGAGCGAGGCGCACTTCTATCGCGCAGCGATGGAAGGGGCGACCTACAGCCTGAAGTATGGCTATGACGCCTTCGTCCGCGCCGGTATGGCGTTCGACCGCGTCGTGCTGACGGGCGGTGGCAGCAAGAGCGCGGCCTGGCGTCAGATGGTGGCCGATGTGTTCGGCTTGCCGGTGGACGTGCCGCAGCAGGCCGAAGGCGCTGCGTTCGGTGCCGCACTGCAAGCTTTATGGTCACTGCGCCATGAGGACGACAACACGGTATCGTTAGCGGAATTGGCGAAGGAACATGTCGCCGCCGAACCCACCCTGGCGGCGCGTCCTGATCCAAGCCGTGTTGCCGCTTACGATGCGCCTTACGCGCGTTTCCTTGAACATCTGCAGGCCGTGCGACCGATGTATCAAGAGCTGGGAACGGGGAACGGGGAATAGGGAATGGGAGAGCAAAAACCTGCTCGCTGACCAACTCCGGCTTCCAAAGATTCTCGCTCCGCTGCTCCCCTTTCCTCTTTCCCCTTCCCCCTTCACCCTTTACGTAGACATCTCATGACCAGCACCCCCTACATCGGCAAACAAGAATTCTTCCCTGGCATCGGCCGCATTGCGTTCGAAGGCCAGGCCTCGGACAACCCGCTGGCGTTCAAGGTCTACGACGAGAACCGCAAGGTCGGCGGCAAGACCATGCGCGAGCACCTGCGTTTTGCGGTGTGCTACTGGCACAGCTTCTGCAACGCCGGCCACGATCCGTTCGGTCCGGGCACG
>NZ_JAVGJT010000017.1:0-205912 GCF_040948865.1 Pseudoxanthomonas sp. UTMC 1351
CATCGCGACTCACGTCGCTCCTACAAGGGTTGATCCGCGCTCCTCGTAGAGCCGAGCTTGCTCGGCTGAATGCTTCCGAAGATCCGTAAGCCTTATTGCCATTGGCTGTGGGCTATCGCGGGGCGCAGCTCCGCTCTACATTGTGATCCTGGATACGTGGATCATTTCAACAACGCCAACACCGCATGCGCGGCAGCTTCTGACGATGCGGGGTTCTGCCCGGTCACCAGATAACCATCAGTGACCACATGGCTCTGCCAATCCGCGCCACGGGTGTATTGGCCGCCATTAGCCTTCAGCACGTCCTCCAACGAGAACGGCACGACATCGGTCAGGCCTACCGCCGCTTCCTCGCTATTGCTGAAGCCGGTTACCCGCTTGTCCTTCACCAGGGACTCGCCAAGCGCTCCCTTGGCGTGGCGAAGCGCCGCCGGACCATGGCAGACGGCAGCCACCGGCTTGCCGGCGGCGAATGTATTTTCGATCAGCCGAATCGAATGTTCGTCCTCGCTCAAATCCCACATTGGCCCATGGCCGCCGGGATAGAACACCGCGCCCACGTCTTCATCGATCACATCGGCCAGCTTGCGCGTTTGCGCCAACGCTGCAATGGCATCGGCATCGCCGTTGAAGCGCACGGTGGCTGCGGTCTGTGCGTCGGGGGCGTCGCTCTTGGGGTCCAGTGGCGGCTGTCCGCCTTTGGGCGATGCCAGCACGATCTGCGCACCGGCATCCTTGAATACGTAGTACGGCGCAGCGAACTCTTCCAGCCAAAAGCCTGTTTTCTTGCCGCTGTCGCCCAAGCGGTCGTGCGACGTCAATACCATCATGATCTTCATGCATCGGCTCCTGCGTGGGACGCGGAATCTAGCAGGCTGGCTGCTAAATTTCGGTGATATGTCTGCATTCAAAGTCTGTCGTTCGCCATCCGGTCGCGCTGCGGCGCGTTCTTTGATTGCGCGCCCTGAACAACTATCGGGGCGCGGAGCGGCGTCCCGCCGCGAGCTCTTCCCCCAGATCGCGATAGAAGCGAAGAGCTCGCGCCGGGACGGCGCTCCTACAAGAGCAATGGTTTCTTAATCCGTCTTGATGCGGTGCCCGCCGAATTCATTGCGCATGGCCGCCAGCAGCTTGTCGGCAAAGGAATCGTCGTCGCGTGAGCGCAGACGTTCCAGCAGCGACAGGGTGATGACCGGTGCGGCGACGTTGAGGTCGATGGCCTCGGCCACGGTCCAGCGGCCTTCACCGGAATCCTCGACGTAGGGCGCGATGCCCGCCATCGTGGGATTTTTCTTCAATGCATCCGCGGTCAGATCCAGCAGCCACGAACGCACCACGCTGCCGTCGCGCCAGATATCGGCGATCTGGTGCAGGTCCAGGCCGAACTCGGTCTTGTGCTGCAGGATGGCGAAGCCTTCGGCGTAGGCCTGCATCATTCCGTACTCAATGCCGTTGTGGACCATCTTGCTGAAGTGACCGGCACCGCTGGGCCCTACCCGCCCCCAGCCCTTGTCCTTGGCAGGCGCCAAGGTCGCGAAGATCGGCTGCAGGCGCTCCACGGTGGCGGCTTCTCCACCAATCATCAAACTGTAGCCTTCCGCCAATCCCCACACGCCGCCGCTGGTGCCGCAATCAACATAGTGGATGCCGTTTTCCGTCAGTTGAGCGGCGCGCCGCGTCGTGTCTTTGTAGAACGAATTTCCGCCGTCGATCACAGTGTCGCCAGGCGACAGCAGCGGCACTAATGCCGCCAAGGTTTGGTCGACGATGGTGCCCGCGGGCACCATCATCCAGAGCACGCGCGGTGCCGGCAGCGCACCCACCAGCTCCGCCAGCGAAGCCGCAGGATGAATGCCGCGCGATGCGGCCGCCTCGCGCGCGGGCCCACCCGGATCGTAACCGGCGACGCGGTGCCCACCTTTCGCCAGGCGCTCCGCCATGTTGGCGCCCATACGTCCCAGTCCGATCATTCCCAATTCCATACCTAGATCCTCACTGTTGAATGCGATATCGCCGCGCGTCGACTGGCTTCTTAATCAGTCAACCAATCGCGCAGCATGGCTGTGGTTTCCTGCGGCAGTTCCATCGCCGGCAAGTGGCCGCACTGGCGGAACACATGCAGACGGGCGTTTGGGATCGCGGCATGCAGAATGCGCGATTCCTCCGGCGGCGTCATTCTGTCGTCATCGCCCACCGCGATCACCGTCGGTTGATCGATGGCGGGCAATAACGGCAACGAATCCGGCCGCTCAAGGATGGCACGCTGCTGGCGAATGAAGGCTTCACGGCCGACACGCGCCGCCATGGTCATCACCTCCTCGCCAATGGGCAAGCCGACCCGGCTTTCATGGATCAGTTGCGGCAGCAGCTTGTTGGTGACGCCGGCAAAGCGGCCGCGTTCGGCCAGCGCCAACCCGGCACGCCGCACGGCCGCCCGTTTGGGTTCGTCCTGGCGAGCACTGGTGTCCAACAGCGCGAGCCGCATTACGCGTTCTGGCGCCTGCCGCAATATCTCGAACGCCACGTACCCGCCCATCGACAATCCCGCCAGCGCGAATCGTGGCGGCGCGGTGGCCAATGTGCGCGTCGCCATCGCTGAAACGCTGTCATCGAGGGTCAGATCCGGCACCTGGATAGCGGCGATTCCCTCCAGCCCCACGATCTGGTCTCGCCACAGCCGTCCATCGCACAGCAGTCCTGGCAGCAACAACAACGGAATACGGTCATCCGGTGTCATGCGGGACTGCTGAAAACGGTGCGTATTCTGATCATGGAAAAATGCCATTGGCGCCGGCGGATTGGCGCAAGTTTAATAGCCGGTAACCCGAATCGCCGAACACGGTCTGTTCCACAAGCAGGACACGGTGTGAGGCGTACACTGCCGCTCCCTCGGCAAGACGCATCCATCCAATGCATGTGCTGATCACCGGCGGCTCCGGCTTCATTGGGCGGGCGCTATGCCAGCGGCTTTTGCAGGTCGGCCACACGCTCAGCGTGGTGACGCGTCACCGGGAACGCACCGCAGCGCTGCTACCGGCGGTGCGTGTGCTGGGCGACATCAGCGAGGCGTTCGATGTGGAAGCGGTCGTCAATCTGGCCGGGGAACCCTTGATGGAAGGCCGCTGGAATGCGCGGCGCAAGCAGTTGATCCGTGAGTCTCGGCTGGGGACCACCCAGCGCCTGGTGGCCTGGATGGCCACGCAACTGGTTCGGCCCCGCGTGCTGGTTTCCGGTTCCGCTGTCGGCTACTACGGTCCGCGCGACGACACGCCGTTGGATGAATCCGCCGCCGCCGGCGACGACTTCGCTTCCCACCTGTGCCGCGATTGGGAGACCGAAGCACTCGAGGCCGAAGCCCTCGGGGTGCGGGTTTGCCGCCTGCGTACCGGCATTGTCCTGGGCCCTGACGGTGGCGCGCTGGCCAAGCTGCTGCTGCCCTTCAAGTTGGGTTTGGGCGGCCCCATCGGCGATGGCCGGCAATGGTTGAGCTGGGTGCACCGCGCGGATCTGGTTTGCCTGATCGAATGGCTGTTGGAAAACGACGCCGCCGGGGGCGCCTACAACGGCACTGCTCCGGAACCGGTCACCCAACGCGAATTCGCCCGTACGCTGGGACGTGTGCTGCATCGCCCGGCAAAGCTGCCCACGCCGGCTTTCGCGATGAAGCTGATGTTCGGAGAGATGTCGAAACTGTTGCTGACCGGACAACGCGTGCTTCCGACGCATGCTTCCACGGAAGGTTTCAAGTTCCAATATCCCGAACTCGAAGGTGCGCTGGAGAATCTGTTGAGTTGATGGTGGTAGCTGTTCGTAGAATCGAGATCCCATGTTGGCGGGCAACCCGACATGGCGACGGCATCGACATAGCCAACCTTGTGGGAGCGACGTGAGTCGCGACCGGAAACAACAACGTCGCGACTCACGTCGCTCCCACAAGGAATTCATCCGTGCTTTCGTGGAGCCGAGCTGCGCCCCTCGATAGACCCGAGCCGGTAGCAATATGGCCGATGTTCTTAGCACCTCGTGACTTCTGTAGAGCGGAGCTCGCTCCGCTCCACGCGGTATACGATTGCAGACGGTTTCCCGCGAGGGCCGCGGCTTCATCCAGTGAGCACGTATGCATAACGCTTGAAGCCTTACTTTTTCCGGATGCGACCGCTGATGGAGCGAGACATGGCAAGCAAGAAACCCGTCAATCCGCCGCAGAAACAGGAGCGGCAACCCGGCCGGCAGAAGTTGATGCATCCGGAACCGGTCACCATTCGCGATGATTATCGTGGCAGCGGAAAACTGCAGGACAAAGTCGCGCTGATTACCGGCGGCGACAGCGGCATCGGCCGCGCGGTGGCGGTGCATTTCGCCCGCGAGGGTGCGAAGGTCGCCATCGCCTATCTTTCGGAAGACACGGATGCGGCGGAAACACAGCGACTGGTGGAAGCCGAAGGCGCAGTTTGCCTCACGGTACGCACCGATCTTTCATCGGCCGCCAACTGCCGCAAGCTGGTGGAAAAGGTGGCGGCGAAGCTAGGCGCCTTGGACGTGCTGGTCAATAACCACGCCCAGCAATACCCAGTCGAAGAAGCGGAGGAACTCACCCCCGCTCGCGTGCGCAAGACTTTCGAGAACAACCTGTTTTCGTTCTTCTATCTGACCGATGCCGCGCTTGAACATCTGCCAAAAGGTGGATGCATCATCAATACCGGCTCGGTCACCGGCGCGCGCGGACATCGCACGTTGCTGGATTACGCCTCCACCAAGGGCGCCATCCACGCCATGACGTTCTCGTTGGCGCAGTCCTTGGCCGAGCGCGGAATCCGCGTGAATGCGGTGGCACCTGGTCCCATCTGGACACCGCTGATTCCGGCATCATTCGACAGCAAGCAAGTGGCGGAATTCGGATCCGATACGCTGCTGAAACGCCCAGGGCAGCCGGCCGAAGTCGCGCCGGCCTATGTGTTTCTTGCCAGTCAGGATGGCAGCTTCATCACCGGTCAGCTGATACACATCAATGGCGGCGGGTATATCTCGGCGTAGGGCGGGCCCGGGCCCGCCATTGCCATCTCAACGCGTGCACAGACAACTATCGAAAGCGCGTTGCGTGTTGCATGTCGGCCCCATTGGTTGTCGTCGTGTGTTCATGCATGGCAATGGTGGGCCGGGGCCCACCCTACGTCATCTAGATGTTTGCGGCGCGTTCTTTTTCCCATTTTTGGCCCGGCGCGCGATCTCTTCGTAATGCCGGCGGAGTTCGTTGAGATCCGTTTCCTCCATATCCTCCAGGTCCAGCAACTGATTGTTGGCACGGCGGGTGACATGGATCAGCTCGTCCAGCTTGATATGCATCGCCTCGGTGTCTCGATTCTGCGTGTTCTGGATCAGGAACACCATCAGGAACGTCACGATGGTGGTGCCGGTATTGATCACCAACTGCCAGGTATTGCTGAATCCGAACAGCGGTCCACTGATAGCCCATGCCACCACGGTCAACACGGCCAACGAGAAGCACAGCGGCCGCCCGGTGAAGCTGGAGGCGGCTTTTGCCATACGGGTAAAAGCGTTCGGCGAGGTGGACATGACGCAGCTCCTTTTGTGGAATGGCGACTGACTAGGAATTCGAAGCGCAACGTGAAGACAGCGCCCGTAGGCGCTGTCGTTTCGTTGGCCGCGATGCTCCGCGCATTTACATCATGCGCTCGCGTGCCTGTTCGGCGCGAGCGGCCTCCATCTTTGATTCGACGTTCTTGATCTCTTCCGGTGGCGGCAGCATCGCGGGGAAGCCCAGCGACTGTATCCACAGTTCGCGCGTCCAACCGGTGGTGTGGTACAGGTGATGGTCTTCGTCCTTTTCCACAGCCTCGTAGGCGGACTTCAGCACCTTGGCCGAGTCGGTATTGGAGTGGTTGGCGACATGGCCGATCAACTCCCAGTTAAGGTGATCCTTGGTTTCCGCCAGCACCACGCACTCGCCCGCGACCAGTTCGGCGGCGGCTGCATCCGCGTTCTCACGTGCCATCTGCATGGCCATGACCAGGGACTCGCCCAGATGGGCGACCACTTGGCGGCCAGGGCTGGTCATCTCGGTATCGATCTCCAACAGTTCGAAGACGCGCGTCAGCACTTCTTCGTGCTTGCGCGTTTCCTGCAGGTATTCGTTCCATTCCTTTTTTAGGTCAGGATTCACCGCGCATTGGATGGCGTTCTCGTAAATCTTGATGCCGCCGCGCTCGGTCTCCAATGCCTGCAGCAGCAATTCACGGACCTGCGTTGCGTCGTACTCTTGCGCTTTTCTAGCCATCGTTTTGTCCTTTTGGCGAAGTTGCAATTACCTTGCGCGTGGCAGCGTTCAACAGTGGTGAAGCGGCGGTTAACCTCGCCATCACGGCGTTTCGAATGCGCGTGCTGTCAAGCAGTGGTTATCTTTGTCGCCGGCGAGCAACGGCTCGCGCCGACGGTTACGATGCCACCATGAATACGGAACAACTCAAGGATTTCTGCCAGCGTCTGCCGGGTGCGGAAGCGGTGCTGCATGGACCGCCCGCCAACATCCTGACGTATGCGGTGGGTGGCAAGCGCTTCGCCCACTTCAAGACCAGCCAGCCCGAACGTTGGCGTTTCAGTATCAAGGTCACGCCGGAGCGCTTTGTGGAACTGACGGATGTCCCTGGCATCAAGCCGGCACGCTGGCTGGGACGTTACCGCTGGATCACGATCGTTGACGTGGCCAGCGTGCCTACCGCCTATTTGTCCGAACTGGTCCGCTGGTCCTACGATCACGCATTGGCTACGCTCAGCAAGGCGCGCCGGGCGGAAGCGTTGAAGGCCTCGGCGCCGCAACATCACACCGTCCGCTGACAAGCGCACGGGATCAGGTAGGAGCGCCTCGCCTTTGTAGGAGCGCCGTCTCGGCGCGAGCTCTCCGCTTCTATCCCGATCTGACAGAAAGAGCTCGCGGCGGGACGCCGCTCCGCGCCCCGATTGCCCCTTAGTACGCGCGATCAAGAACGCGCCGCAGCGCGTCCGGGTGGCGAACAGACGGCTTCGATTGCTCTTGGCTTCTATCCCAATCTGACGGGAGAGCTCGCGGCGGGACGCCGCTCCCACAACCGCGAACACGGTCTGCGGTTCGCTTGGGAACGTATGGATTCGTGCCGGAACCGGGCCATGAAAAATCTCTTCCGCCCTGTCGATTTCCTCGTCCCCGGTTCGTCGTACGGGTAAGAGCACGCTTTCGGCCGCTATTCCAGGCCGGTACGCGCTTGAACTCCATTTACCAAGAGCACAGCCCATGCGATTCATGATCCTGCTGAAGTCCGACGTCACGGCCGAGGCCGGTGCGGCACCGGACAAGACGTTGCTGGCGGAGATGTGCCACTACCACCAGGCCCTGGCGAAAGCCGGCGTGCTGCTGGCGGCCGAAGGGCTGCACCCCAGCGTCCACGGCGCGCGCGTCCGCTTCAATGGCCATCAGCGTACGGTGACCGAAGGACCCTTCACCGATAGCCAGACACTGATTGCCGGATTCTGGCTGATCCAGGCCAAGTCTCGCGAAGAGGCCATCGAATGGGTGAAGCGTTGCCCGAACACCGGCGATGCCGAAAGGGAAATCGAAATCCGCCAGGTATTCGAGGCGGCCGATTTCTGCGACGCATTCACGTCCGAACCGATGGAACCGGAACTTCTACGCACGCGGTCCGGCACTTCGCATTGACCCGCTCTGCCAACACGTCATCCATCCAAGCGGCACTCGGACACACTTCCAAGAGAGCAATGATGATCATCAATCCATACCTGATATTCGATGGCCGCTGCGAAGAGGCCTTCAAGTTCTACGCGCAGCGCCTGGGTGGCGCATTGGAAATGATGATGCCGTTCGGTGACTCCCCGGCATGCGACTCCATTCCAGTGGACCATCGCGACAAGATCATGCATGCCCGACTGGTGGTGAATGGACAGGCGCTGATGGCGTCCGACAATCATCCGGATTACCCCTACGAGGGTGTCAAGGGTTGCTCGATTTCGTTGAACGTGGACAGCATTGCCGAGGCTGATCGTATTTTCGTCGGGTTATCCGACGGCGGCAACGTGCAGATGCCGCTGGAGAAGACGTTCTGGGCCGCCCGTTTCGGTATGTTGACCGACCGCTTCGGCGTGCCGTGGATGATCAACTGCGAGCACGACCGGTGAACGCGGGTTATTCAAAGATCAGAGCGATGCCGGAGAACGAGCTATTCATTGGCACCGCGAAAATTGCTGCAAAGCCACTGTGATCAGGAGGAAAACCACCATGCGATTCATGATGCTGATGCTCCCCAAGGGCTACGAAAGCGCCGCGCCGGGCACCATGCCCGAGGCCGACGCCGTGGCCGCGATGATGAAATACAACGAGGAGCTGCAGAAAGCCGGCGTGCTGATCGCGCTGGATGGCCTGCACCCGCCATCGATGGGCGCCCGTGTGTCGTTCGAAGGCGGTAAACCGAAGGTAACGGACGGTCCCTTCGCGGAGGCCAAGGAAGTGCTGGGTGGCTACTGGATGATCCGGGTTAACTCCCGCGAGGAAGCCATCGAATGGGCCAAGCGATGCCCAGGGTCCGACAACGAAACCATCGAAATCCGGCAGGTGATGGAGTTCGAGGACTTCCCCGTCGATGTGCAGCAGGCGGTCGGGGACGATTTCCGCCAGATGCAGGGCACGACCGCCCGCTGAGCGCCGGCCCCCCTGAATAGGTCATACCGCGATGCTCTCACCCACCACTTTCGACACCGCCTCCTCTGACGCTGGCTATCTGGCCGGCACTGGGCCGGGCCAGCCACTTCCTTCCTCCGCGCCCTCGTGGTTTGATGCGCGGATGACTGATTCGGCCACGCACCGCGCCATCGATGCTGTCTGGCGCATCGAATCCGCCCGTCTGATCGCCGGCCTGGCGCGCATGGTCCGCGGCGACGTGGGCCTGGCGGAAGAACTGGCACAGGACGCGCTGGTCGCCGCGCTGGAAACCTGGCCCGACAACGGCGTACCCGACAATCCCGGCGCATGGCTGATGGCGACTGCCAAGCGCCGCGCCATCGACCGCCTTCGCCGGCATACGCTGCAAGCGCGCAAGCACGAGGAAATCGCGCGCGAACTGGAAGAAGTGCAGGCCGACACCGCGCTGGCGCCGGAAGCGGCGGCCGACGACGATATCGGCGACGACCTGCTGCGGCTGGTCTTCGTCGCCTGCCATCCTGTGTTGTCGATGGAGGCACGGGTGGCATTGACGCTGCGCCTGCTGGGCGGCCTAACCACCGATGAGATCGCGCGGGCGTTCCTGGTGCCGGAACCGACCGTGGCGCAGCGCATCGTCCGCGCCAAACGCACCCTGGCCGACGCGCAGGTGCCCTTCGAAGTGCCGCGCAAGGAGGAGTTGGCCGAGCGCCTGACCGCCGTGCTGGGCGTGGTCTACCTGATCTTCAACGAAGGCTATTCAGCTACCGCCGGCGACGACTGGATGCGTCCGGCGCTGTGCGAAGAAGCTCTGCGCCTGGGCCGCGTGCTGGCCGAGCTGACGCCTGCCGAGCCGGAAGTGCACGGGCTGGTGGCGCTGATGGAAATCCAGGCCTCGCGGGCGGCCGCGCGTACAGGGCCTTCCGGAGAACCGGTGCTGCTGCTGGAACAGGATCGCGCGCGCTGGGACCAACTGTTGATCCACCGAGGCTTGGCGGCACTGGAACGTGCGGAAAAGCTGGGTGGTGCGTTCGGTCCCTATGCCTTGCAGGCCGCTATCGCCGCCTGCCATGCGCGTGCGCGCACCGCGGAAGCAACGGATTGGACGCGCATCGCCGCGCTGTACGAAGCGTTGTCGCAGCTGACCCCATCGCCGGTGGTGGAGTTGAACCGCGCAGTGGCACTGTCGATGGCATTCGGCCCTGCGACTGGATTGCAGCTAGTGGACCAATTGACTGGTGAAACCAGCCTGCAGCGCTATCACCTGCTGCCTAGTGTGCGCGGCGACTTGCTCTACAAGCTGGGCCGAATGGAAGAAGCCCGCGAAGAGTTCCTCCGCGCTGCAACACTGACCCGCAACGAACGCGAAAAAACCCTATTGCAGGAGCGCGCCGCAGCGTGCGCGGCGAACGTCAACTGACGTAGAGCGGAGCTTGCTCCGCTGCTTTTGCTTCATGCACGTGGAACGAAGAGCAGCCGAGCAAGCTCGGCTCTACGAGAAGCGCCTTACGTGGTTATTCGCTATCCCCTACCGTTGCGACGGCCATATTGCTACTAACTCGGCACCATCGCGAGGCGCAGGTCCGCTCTACGTAGAGCGGAGCTTGCTCCGCTGCTTTTGCTTCATGCACGTGGAACGAAGAGCAGCCGAGCAAGCTCGGCTCTACGACGAGCGCGGATAGCTATGTCGGCACCATCGTCATGAAGGATTGACAGCCAACATAGGATCTCGGCTCTACGAGTCCCCAAGGAACGGGAAACCAGCTCCGCTATCTTGATTGAACTTCGGCCAACATCGACCTCCCGCTCAATTACCGCTCAGATAATCCGGCTTGCCCAACGGCACGCCGTTGTGGCGCAGGATGGCGTACGTGGTGGTGACGTGGAAATACACGTTGGGTGCGGCAAAGCCGAGCAGGTAGCCGCGGCCGTCGAACTCCAGGTCGCCACGGTTGCGGGTCGGCACTTTAATTGCGCGGCCTTCGCTGCCGTCGATCTGTTCCGGCGTGAATGTACCCAGGTATTCGATGGCCCGATCAAGTCTTGCGTACAGCTCGGCGTACTCGTTCTCGTTGTCTTCGAAGCGCAATGCTTCCACGCCAGCCAAACGCGCGGCGGCATTCTTGGCCAGATCGGTAGCGATCTGCACCTGCCGCAGCAGCGGCAACATGTCCGGGTACAGCCGTGCTTGCAGCAGCACACCCGCATCGTAACCCTGTGCTTCTGCGTGCGTTTCGCTCTTTTTCAGTATGTGCTTCAGGCTGCGCAGCGCCCGCACGAACACGGGGACAGACGCTTGGTACATCGAGATCGAATCGCTCATGGGCTTGGGTTCGCAAGGAAAGTGGGCTCAGCTTAGCCGCACTGGGCGCGTTCGATTAGATGGCTGTGGCGGGAGAAACTATCCCGAATAACGCACTGTCGCTCCGGCGCCGAGACGCCTTGTCTTCATCAAACGGAAAACGCCATGACGCGCGTTCCACTGATAGGAAGCTGCGTCGCTGCTTTCCCCATTTGATCCGCGCAAGCCGTTCCCATCTTGGTACCACGACGATGGCCGTCCAAGCATTTCGCCGGGGCCCATCGTCAATTGCATCGCCGCTCCCTCCCCCTTGCGCGGTGCCTATAGGAGTCATGACGCATGAAGAAGAACAAGATACTGGTCCATACCCTTTCAGCCGTATTGTTCGGCGCCGCCGCGTTCGGTGCGCAAGCTCAGGAAAACAAGGGCTTCTACGCCGGCGCCGGCGTTGGCCAGTCCTACGTTGATGAAGCGACATACGATGACGAAGACACTGCTTTTTCGGTGTTCGGCGGTTATCAGTTCAACAAGTACTTTGGCCTGGAAGCCGGCTACGTGGATTTTGGCAAGCTGGAATCCGACGGTGTAGGCCGCGACCTGGAAGCCAATTCTGCCTACTTGACCGCTGTGGGTAGCGTGCCTTTTACCGATAAATTTTCCGGATACGCCAAGGCCGGCTTCCAGCGTTGGGACCTGGACACACCCATCGCCGCCACCGGTACCCGGGACGACACCGGCACCGATCCCACGTACGGCGTAGGCGTGCAGTACCAGTTCACCGACGCCTTCGCCTTGCGCGGCGAATACAGCCGGTTCGAAGTGGAAGATGCGGATCTTGACTTGGCACAGGTGCAGGTCCGCTACAACTTCTAAGAACCTTAAGACGCAGGAAGTGTATGGAAAGCCGCCAAAGAGATTCGGCGGCTTTCCTGTTTGGTATCAATAAGAATCCGTCGTCCCGACGCAGGCTGAGAGAGCGGCTTTTAAGCGCCGCATAGCGGGTCATCCGGCGACTTCATCAGCTCGCTACTATCTGGACTGCACGGCACTGGGTCCCGGCCTGCGCCGGGATGACGATAAATCATCTGTCCCGGCAACTCGCTGACGCAAAAACGATTTAGGATCATCGCAACGACCCATACAACGCACTCACCATGGCCGACTGGCACACCCTGATCCGCGACGTACCCGACTTTCCCAGACCGGGCATCCTCTTCAAGGACATTACTCCCTTGCTGGCCGACGCTGACGGTTTCGCTGCCGCGATCGATGCCATGGCCGCACCTTGGCGAGGCATTCGGCTGGATGCGGTGGTGGGCGTCGAATCGCGGGGTTTCATCCTGGGTGCGGCGTTGGCACATGCGCTGGGCACCGGCTTCGTGCCCGCACGCAAACCCGGCAAACTGCCGGCACGCACGCTGGCGCTCGAGTATGCGTTGGAATACGGCAGCGACCGTCTCGAAATCCACGCCGACGCGCTACCCGCCAATGCGCGAGTGATCGTCGTCGACGACGTACTGGCGACCGGCGGCACGCTGAGGACCGCCCTGGCATTGACGCGCGCGCAAGGCGCCCAGGTATTGGGCGCCGTGGTGCTGGTGGAACTGGGGTTCCTCAGCGCGCGCGAGCGCTGGGATGACCCGGCACCGCTGGTCGCGTCAGTGGCGTACTAACGTCAATATGCCCGCGGACATAATCGAATGGGCATGGGACTCGAATAGCGCAACACGCACACGGCGGGCAGAATCACGGCATGTCGCCGCCACGCGCCCCCGTATTGGTTATCGCGATCTCAGTCGCGCACCAACGTGACATAGGCGCCGGTGGGAACGACTTGGAACGTCTCCATATCCACACGACGGACCCGACTGCCGTCTTCGAGCGCGTAGATCGGTGCGATATCGCGGTCGTTTGCCCCGTTCTGCTTCGCGCCTTCCGTCGGTCCGCGAAACACATTGATCTTGCAACGGTTTCCCGCTTCGTCCTGGGCGAAGAAGCAATATGTGCTCATGACTTTCCTCCTGTGCCGAGTCCGCGTGAGCCTACGCCTGCCGATGTTAAGCAGGCCGTAGCGAAACCTTAAATTTATTAGTGGCCTGATAGTGGAGCATCGCACCGCGATAGCCCGCTTCTCGTAGAGCGGAGCTTGCTCCGCTGCTTTTGGGCCTCACCCGCATCGAAGAGCAGCCGAGCGAGCTCGGCTCTACAAAAGCACGGATCAATTCCGCGTCCCGTAGAACTGAGCAGCCTTGGGCTACCGCAGGGCAGGGCTTCGTCGCAGGCCGGAGACCGGTTATCGGGTATATCGTGTTTCCAGCCGGGACATGAACTTCGCCACATCGATCAGCGCGCGCCGATGCAGCCCGCCGCCGATCACGCCGGCATCATCACTGGCTTCCACTGCGAACGTGAGCATGCGTGCTTCGACAGCGATCAGTTCAACCTTGGCCTTGACTTGGCGGCCAGCGGCAGTCGGCGCATCGTGCGACATCGCGATCTCGGTGCCAACGCTGTGCTGCCCGGGAAGATAGTACGGGCGCAGCAGCTCGATACAGGTTTGCTCTATGAAGCCCACCAACATGGCCGTGGCGAATACTGGCGGCATATCCGCAAAGCCCGGCCATCCGGATCCTACCGAAGGCACCAAGTGGCGCGTTTCCACCGTCATCGCCGCCTCATGCGTCAGACCTACTGCAAGCTTGCTCAATGCACTGGACATGGTAACCCTCTCGCCTGTCGCGACTAACGATGGAAGCGTAGCGCAGCCGATTAGCTCAGCGCCGTTAGCCATTCGTCTATGCTTGGTGCAATGGCGAATCGCCTGCGGCCGCTCGCCAGACCCCGGGAAATCCCGCGCACCCACGGGTGCTTGCTCTTACCGAGCCATGGAATCGCATTCACTTACTGAGAGCCCAGCCGCAGACACAATCCCGCAATCGGCCGACGACTACACTGCTCGTCCGAACACAAACAAAGATTCGTCGATGTCCTTGCTCCGTTCACTGCTACTGGCCTTCTTCCTGATCGCTACGCCCTTCTCCGCTTCGTCCGCGGAGACGCAAACGCTGCGCGTAATGTCGTTCAACGTACGGCTACCGGCCCAAAGCGATGGTCCCGACTACTGGGAACTACGCCGCGAACAGGTAGTACGGATGCTGCACGAACAGGACGCCGACGTAATCGGCACACAGGAACTGTTTGCCGAGCAAGGCGAGTATCTGGCTGCGCAGATGCCGGAATATGCTTGGTTCGGGCGCGGCCGTGAGGACAATGGCGGCGGTGAGCACATGGGCGTGTTCTATCGCCGCGACCGCCTGCGGGTGATCGAATCCGGGGATTTCTGGCTGTCCGACACGCCGGAAATACCAGGCAGCATCACGTGGGGCCATCCGCACCCACGCATGGTTACCTGGGCGTTGTTCGAAACACTGGCGGATGGACGACGATTCTATCTGCTCAACACTCACCTGCCGTATCGCGGCGAAGACGAGGATGCGCGCCTGCGTGGCTCACAAGCGATTGCACGGCGGCTACGCACGTTGCCGGACGATGTGCCGGTGGTGCTGACCGGCGACTTCAACACTACGCCCAATAGCCCGGCCTATGCGGAGTTCAAGGGGATTCTTCATGATGCCTGGACTGCCGCAGCGCAGCGCAAAGGGCCGGAAGGCACCTTCCATGGCTTTACCGGTCAGCCGCAAAAGCGGATCGACTGGATTCTCGTCCGCGGCTTGGAGGTGGCGCGGATGCGTGTCGTGGACAGCCAGGAGAATGGTCGATACCCATCGGATCATTTTCCATTGGTGGTCGAGTTGAGTTGGCCGGTGGCTGCTGGACGGCTCGGCAAGAATTCTGCTGTCGAGCGAGCGCGGCGTTAGAGCACCTCGTATCGACTCTTTTGATAGCGCACTCGGAAAACTGGAAGTACCTCCAATCGCTCTCGTAGTAACTCGGTCGTCATCCCGGCGTACGCCGGGACCCAGTGCCTTTTCCTCTGGACGGCGGAAGTCGCTGGGTCCCGGCGTACGCCGGGATGACGAGCCGCGAAGATATCCGGCAGTATCTATCGGACCGTGCAATCCGCCATCAGCGCCATACCCGTTCGCATTGACGCTCGACAATACGTTCGCCACGATCTTCCTGGCGGTTGCCTTGCACGTTGCGGCCTATCGCGCCGCCGGCGATGGCGCCGCCCACGGTGGCCGCTTTGCGACCGGAGCCGCTGCCGACCTGGTTCCCCAACAAGCCGCCGATCACTGCGCCGGTTGCGGTGCCGGCGATGCGGTTGGGGTCTTTTGTGCCGCGTTGCACTTCCACGTCCTTGCAGACCACTCGGCTGCCATCTTCAAAGCGGCGGCCTTCGTCCTCCGGGCCATATACGCGATCGCTGGATTGCGCGGCGGCGGCGCCAGCCGCCATTAGCGTGCTTAGGCATAGGAATGTACGGATCGCCTTCATGATGCGTCCTCCGTTTGTGGGACGCGTCGATTATCCGTGCACGTTGCGAATGCCCGGTGAAACACGGTGGCCGGGTATGACGCCGGGCTGAAGATTTATCTTTGGTATAGGAGAATCAAAATGGTAATCCTTCCTTGTGGGAGCGACGTGAGTCGCGACGTTGATGTCTCCGGTCGCGACTCACGTCGCTCCCACACGGTGAAGTTCCCAAGCCCGCTCGCTGTTCTTCTGCATTTTTTTACAAGACGCCATCGCTCTTCTGTCCGACACTTTCCGCGTCCGGTGAAGCCAATGCCGCCAGCAGGAGAAATCAATGAAGCAGAATTCCATTACCAATACAGTCCACGAGGTCTTCCCCTATCTACGCGTACGCGATGCCGCGCGGGCTATCGATTATTACCGCGATGTATTCGGAGCCGAACTGCGGTTGCGGCTGGATGAGAAAGGCACCGGCCGCATTGGCCATGCCGAACTTGTCATTGGCCCGGCCGTGGTGATGGTGTCCGATGAGTATCCGGAGTGCGGCATCCTGGGGCCGCAGTCGCTCGGCGGCACCAGCACAAGCGTGCACCTGCACGTGGACGATGCGGATGCACTGCTGGCGCGGGCGGTCGACGCAGGTGGCACGCTGTTGCGGCCGGCCAGCGATGCTTTCTATGGAGAGCGCTCAGGCACGGTGCGCGATCCTTTCGGCCATGAGTGGTTGATCGGCCACAGCATTGAAGAGGTCTCAGCGCAGGAGATGCAGCGGCGTTACGACGCATTGATGGATGCGGCGACGACCGACTAAGTCTTAAGCGCTGGCACTTCGGGAACTGGACACCCTGCCGAATTCGACGGCCATTGCTCAGCGAATATTTGCGGCATGCACGCTATCCGCGTCGCGGGCGGATTCGATCAGGGCGTTACAGCGTTCGCAGGCCGCAGTGATCTTCGCAAGATTATGAAGCACCACATCGGTGGCTCCCCTTCGACTCGCGCGTTCGGCCATGTCTCTGGCCAACGAAATGACGTTAAGTTCGTTCTTGACGTCGTGGAGCAGCCCCAGAGTATCCATCCCGACCATCCTCTTCGGCGGATGAGTTTCTATTTATACCTCATTAATATCTCCGGGGGCGTTAAATCTCGGCCCCAGGCTTTTCTCCAAGGGAAGCGCCTTCTTGCCCCTTTTGGAATGGAGGGAAAGTCCGCTTAGTCCGGAGCAATGGTTCAGCCTGAAGCAGCCGTCGGCACCAGCAGCTTGCGGATCGTCTCCACCAATCCCGCCCAAGAAACGGGCTTGCTGATGTGCGCAGTAAAGCCGGCTGCCAGGGCATTTTCGATATCCCGGCTGGAGCCGTAGCCGGTCAGCGCAATGGAGGGGGTGTCCGCGTAGGCGGGGCGCTGCCGCAACGCTCTCATGAAGTCGCGGCCGTCCATCCCGGGCATCCCGATATCCGATACCACCAGGTCGAATTGCCGGCGTTCCGTCAGGTCCAGCGCTTCCTGCCCACTGCTGGCGGCCATGACCTGCGCGCCTTCCAGTTCCAGCAGTGCCTGCAACGCCTCGACGGTGTCGGTGGTGTCGTCCACCAGCAGCACCTTCAGGCCCGTCAGCAGATGGTTCTGTTCCTCAGCCTCATTCTCCTTGGGCTTCTCGACGAACAGCGGGAGCCAGACCGAGAACGTGCTGCCGCAGCCGATGCCGCGCGAGGCCACTTCCACCTTGCCGGAGTGATGGTTGACCAGCTTGCGCACCAGCGCCAGGCCGATCCCCAGGCCGGTCTGTTTGCTGGCCGCACGCGCGGCCGCCTGGCCGAACATGTCGAACACCCGCGGCAGGAAGTCGGGATCGATGCCCTGCCCCGAATCCTTGACGGTCAACCGGCCGAATTCGCCTTCCGGCGCGACCCGCACGACGATGTGGCCGGATCCCGGTGTGAACTTGATGGCGTTGCTGAGCAGGTTCCAGACAATCTGCTCGATCCTGTGCACGTCGCCACGGACCACGACCGGACCGTCGGATACGAATTCGATGTTCAGCTCGGCGGCGGAAATGTCGGCACGCGCGCTTTCCACGATGGCCTCGACCAACGAACTCAAATTGACCGGCGCCATGTTCAACCGCAGCTTGCCCGTGCGCATGCGGGAAAGATCCAGCAAGTCATCGATGATCTGCGATTGCCCCTTGATGGCCCGGCGCAGGGTCGACACGATGCGGGCGATGTCGTCGGAAGCCCGCACCTGCGGCATGCGCGCCAGCAACTCGGTGTTCACGCTGATCAGATTGAGCGGGTGCTTGAGTTCGTGCGACATCACCGCCAGGAATTCATCGCGCAACGCGTTGGCGGCCTGCGCATCGGCACGGTGGCTGCGCTCTTCGGATTTGACCTGCTCCGCCGATTCCTGGCGCTGCCAGAGAATCAGCACGAAACCATCCTCGCCGTGCCCGATGGGAGTAGTGAAGGAGTAGCCGAGAAAGCGGCTGCCGTCCTTGCGTGTGTACCACCGTTCGGAGATATCGGTTTCCTTGAGTGCCTGATGGCCCAAGCCGCCAACCGTGCCGAAATCCTGGAATTCCTCCACCGAACAGATCGTGTCCAGGGTCCGTCCCGCCATCTCGCTCTCTTCGAAACCCAGCAGGCGCAGAGCACCCGAGCTCCAACTGCTGACCCTTCCCTGTTTGTCCAACAGGATCACACCCCAGTCGGAACTGTCGCGCGAGGCCAGCTCGATAGGCACCGTATGCGACCTGGCTTGCGCCTCGGCCTGGCGCAGCATGGTGACGTCGACGAAGGTCAGCACCGCGCCGTCGATGCGGTTTTCTGCGGTCCGGTAAGGCAGTACGCGGGAAATGAAGACCCGGCCGTCTGACGCGCGCACTTCGCGCTCGCGTACCTGCAACAGACTGAAGGCCGAAGCTGCGTCATCGGCCAATTCCGGATAGTGCAGGCGATGAGTGATGTCCAGCAGCCGCCGCCCGATGTCGGTCGGAATGATGCTGAAAATATCCTCGGCACGTGGCGTGTAGCGTTTTATCCGCAGATCGGCGTCGATGAAGATCGTCGCGATCTCGGTGGAGGCGATGAAGTTGCGCAGATCGTCGTTGACTTGCGCGGTCTCTTCGACTTTCGCTTTGAGTTCGTGATTGACCGTGGTGAGCTCTTCATTGACCGATTGCAGCTCTTCCTTGCTGGTTTCCAGTTCCTCGGTCGCCGATCTCAATTCCTCATTGATCGCCTGCAGCTCTTCGTTGGACGCCTTCAACTCCTCGGTCGATATCTCCGATTGTTCGACGGTCGACTGCAGCCGCTCCTTGGTGCGCTGCAACTCGTCCTCCAGGTTCATCAGCACCTGGTCCTTCACCACCATCTGCTCACCCTTGGCCAGCGGCGCCGTGGGATGCTCGGTTTCGTCGAACACCACCAGCACGAACTCCGCATCCGCCTGCGCATCCCTGAAGGGACGCGCGGTGATGCTGATATGCACCGCTTCGCCGTCTCTTTCGAAACGGATGTCCTTGGCTTCCACACTCTTCTTGCTGTTCACCGCCTGGATCAGCACGCTGCGCAGCTCCAGGCGCAACTCCGGGTCGATCACCTTCAACAGGTTGTAACTCGGCTCCCCGCCCGTAAAGCGCAAGTAGCGGCCCACCTGTTCCGATGCGTGCACCACGTTGTACTCCGCGTCCACCACCACGCTGGGTGGCGCGTACAGTTCCAGAACGCGCTGGTGAATATCCGCGAACGAAAATCCCTTGCGGCGGCGCGGCGGCGGCGCGGGCGGACTTACCACACTGGGGCGCAGCGGCAACGTGGGCACCTGGACCGACGCGCGCGACTGCGAGCGGGCGCGGAAAATGCGGTTCTTCTTGTCGACCACATCGAAATACCGCGTTGCGGTTTCCGCCGATTCCGAATGGCCCAGGAACAGGTACCCGCCCGGCCGCAATGCGAAATGGAACATCTGCAGCAGCCGCCCCTGGATGTCGCGATCCAGGTAGATCAGCAGATTGCGGCAGCTGATCAGGTCCATTCGCGAGAACGGCGGATCCCGCAGTACGTTGTGCATGGCGAACAGCACCTTGTCGCGCAGGCTTTTCTTCACCCGGTATTGCTGCTGTTCCTTGGAGAAGTACTCGCGCAGGCGGCTGGGCGGTACGTCGGTAACGACCGACGCCGGATACAGGCCGGTGCGTGCGCGGGCGATCGCGCGTTCGTCGATGTCGGTGGCGAAGACCTGCAGCGGGGGCGGCTCGGCCATCCGGTCCGCTTCGTCGCAGAGCAGCATGGCTAGCGAATAGGCCTCTTCGCCCGTCGCGCAGCCTGCCGCCCAAACGCGCACCGGCTCCGTACTGGAACGGGCGGCGAACAGTGTGGGCACGATTTCGCGTTCCAGTGTTTCGAACGCTTCGCGGTCGCGGAAGAAGTTGGTGACGCTGATCAACAGATCGCTGAGTAGCGCTTCGGTTTCGCTATCCGACGCCTCCAGGAAGCTGCGATAGGCTTGCACGTCCCGAAGCAGATTGACCTGCAGCCGGCGCTCGATGCGGCGCAGGATGGTGGCTTTTTTGTAGTGATGGAAATCGTGGCCAGTGCGTTCGCTGAGTATCCGCAGGATGTCCCGGACCGCGTCTTCATCCTCACGGCCGGAACTGATCACCTTGGTGATCGTCGGTTCCGCATCCTCGCCCGCGATGGGCAGCCGTATCTCTAGCGCGTTGAGCGAAAGTTGCACCAGCTTCTGCGGTATCTCCACCGCTGGCAGCACGAAATCGACGTTACCCGTCGCGATGGCGCTGCGCGGCATGTCATCGTACTCGGCGTCCTCTGGCAGCTGGACGATGGTGACGCCGCCCTGCTCCTTCAGTTTGGACACGCCCACTGAACCATCCGAGCCGGTGCCGGAAAGAATGACACCGATCGACCGGTCGCGATGAGTTTCGGCCAGCGTTCGCAGGAACTTGTCGATGGCAACGTGGCGACCGCGCGGCCGTGTGGCCGGTTGCACCTGCAGCCAGCCGTCCACCATCGCAAGATCCACGGAAGGCGATATCACGTAGACGTGGTTCGCCTCGATCCTGGTCGGGTGGGAGACCTGGATCACCGGCATCCGGGTCGAACGCTGGAGCAGCTTGTCGGCACTGCTGTCGTGCTTGGGGGACAAGTGCAGGATCACCACGTAAGCCATGCTGGTGTCAGCGGGCAGGTGATCAAGAAACGTGGATAGCGCCGCCAGCCCTCCCGCGGACGCGCCGATTCCCACTACCGCCAGCTCTTCTTTCTTCTGACGCGAGCGATTCGAGCGGGTCTGGCTAGGGCGGTCGTCGTTCATGAACCGGCGGCTGACTTGAGACGCGACATGCTAGCACCGCGCCCCTTTGCAGACTGTCGTTTTTTGCTTTCCCTTCTCCCTCCGGGAGACAAATCGGCAGGACTGCCGATTTGCACGGCAAAGCCGCCCGAAGGGCGAGCCGCATGGATGTGGCGAGTGCCCGAAGGGTCTGCCCAGTACTTGATACGGGGCGGATGAGGGAATGGCAGTGACTCGCCATCCGAATTTCCTACAAGCGGACACCCCATGCCCTCGTCCGTCGCTGCGCGCCACCCCGTATCAAGTACGGGGCAGGCTCTCGCTTCGCGCCCCGCCCCGCGTAGCACGCAGGGCAATCAGGCATGCACGAGCCGATGGCTCGTAAGCCGCATGCCTTCATCCCGGAGGGAGAAGGAAAAAACCCCGCACCGGCTACTTCAGGCAAAAAGGAGGTTTTGCTAGTCCGCTGCTTCAAGTGCCTACCGTCACCGAAGCTTCCCCACCCCCCGCCTCCATCCCAAAACTAACCAGCAGCGGCTCGCTGATAGCGCCCGTCGCATGCAGATTCCGTAGTGCGACGATCGCGGTGACGCTGAGTTCGCTGCCTTGCGCCAGCAGCATCATGCCGCGCTTGGTGACAACGTCTTGCTCGATCCGCCAACCGGGTATCAGCTCGCGAACGCGCGCCTTGCGCGTGCCGCTGTCGACGCTGAGGCGAAGATCGCCAAGGGCTTCGACAATCTCGTAGGACACGGCCGGGTTGAGCGTCTTCAAGCCTTGGATGGCCTGGGCCATGGGTTGCTTCCGTGCCAGGCAGCGGATCAGGTACTGCGACGCGCGCAGCAGTTGCGCACCACGAGCCACATCGGCCGATGCGTCCGCTGGCGCCGGACGTGCCTGGTACCGGACCATTTCGGCGACGGCTTCCAGGCGCGGAATCGCGGTCAGCAAACGATGCGCCACTTCCGGATGGGCATCGACCAGCTTGCGCTCGTCATCGGATAGTTCGCCGTCGGCGAGATCACGCTGGATGACATCACCGGGCACGCTGACACAGCCGATGTGGCTGAGCGCCGCTGCCGCTTGCACCTCCCAGCGATTCGGCCATGCCAGTTTCTGGGTCGCATGGCGCACGCAGGTTTGCAGCATCGCCGAACGCTGGAAAGCCCAGGGCGCGACCATCGACAACACTTCGCTCAGCATCTTGATGGTGCTGGCGAGCGTGGTGGACAGCAGCTCACGCTCCAGCAGTGTCCGGCGGTGCAGTTCCACCGCCTGTTGCAGCGTGGCGACCAGCTCCTCGGTGGGACACGGCTTGCTCAGGAAGCGAAAAATGGCGCCTTGATTGATTGCGGCAATGGCGGATTCCGCATCCGCTTGGCCGGTCAACAGAATGCGTACCGTATCCGGCGCCCGCTCGCGCGCTAGCGCCAGGAACGCGGCGCCGTCCATGCCGGGCATGCGCATATCCGAGACGATGACGTCGAACGGCGCGCCTTCCGCCATGGCCGCCAATCCCGCTTCTCCGCCATTGGCGGTGGTGACGTCGAACTGATCGAACAAGTTGCGTTCCAATGCCGCCAGCAGATTGGGCTCGTCGTCCACGCAGAGAATGCGGGGCAGTTCCGTCTCGCTCATAGATCGTTCTCGATCAAGTGGTCGGCCTCGCAGGCCGCTTTCCAGCGGGGAAGCTGGTCCGCGACACCCAACCTGCTCAGGTAGTCATGATCCGGCTCGATTCCTTTGGACAACGCCACCGCGACATGGACCACACCGATCGCATCGAAGCTTCTGTGGCTGACACGCTGCGGACAATGGTGATGCGCGACCGCCTCCACGATGGTGCCCGGCAGCCCCCACATTCCCAGCAGGTACGCGCCGACTTCGGCATGCGAAGGAAAGCCCTTGCCTTCGGTGTCCACTTCGCTGCACAGGCGACGGACATCCGGCAATAGCAAACCGATATCCGCGAGCAGCGCCGCCGTGGTGACCGTCTCGCGCGGCGAGTACGGTTTACCTATTTCGCCAGCTAGCCGGGACGCGCGCACGGCGCGGACCCGCATCGCATCGACTTCCACGCAGGCACCGCCGCGGAATACTTCGCTTGCCAGCACCAGGATCCGCAAGGTGTTCAAGCCGATATGGACGACCGCCTCGTTGATGGCGGTGACGTCGTGACCGATGCGGAAGAATGCGCAATTGGCCAGCTGCAGGACCTTGGCAGCCAGCGCCGGATCGCCCTGGATAATCGCGGCGACCTGGCCGATATCCGCCGAACCGTCGAACAACAGGCGATTGAGTTGTTCGTACATGCGCGGCGCCGCCGGAAGGCTACCGATACGTCCCACCACATCCTGGATAGCCCTGTCCCGCAGCAGCGTCTGCAAACCGACGGCGCGGTCGATCGACTGGATGAGCGCGTCGCCTTCGCATGGCTTGGCGAGGAACTGGTGCGCCACATCCAATGAGCGCAATGCCGATTCCTGTTCGGTATGCCCGGAAAGAATGATGCGGATGGCGGAAGGCCAGGTATCACGCACCCGCCGCAACAGTTCCGCGCCGTCCATCAGCGGCATGCGCATGTCCGAGACCACCACGTCCGCCGGTTGCGATGCCAGCCTGTCCAAGGCTTCCGCTCCGCTGGTGGCGAATGCCACGTCCCAATCACGGTCGGCCATGAACACGGTGCGTTCGATCCCGGCCAATACTCTTTCTTCGTCGTCGACGAACAGCACGCGCATGTCGTTCAATTTCCCGTTGTGGCGGTCGCTGGAGCGGCGATCGGCAGGCGCACCACGAAGGTGGTGCCGGCGCCGGCTTGTGTCTCGAAGAAGATCTTGCCCTTGTGCTTTTCGACCACCGTCGTATAGGCGATGGCCAGCCCCTGCCCGGTGCCTTTGCCGACACCCTTGGTGGTGAAGAACGGGTCGAAAACCTTGGTACGGATGGCTTCGGGTATGCCCGCGCCATCGTCGCTGACGCGCAGGTCGACGGCATTCTGGCCGGCCCGTCTCAGTGAGACCACGATCCTGCCTTTTTCCCGTTCGCCGGGAACCAACGTTTCAGTAATGGCATGCGCGGCGTTGACCACCAGGTTCAACAGCACCTGGCCGATCTCATCGCGCAGACAGGCGACTTGCGGCAGGCCCTCTTCGAAATCGGTCTCCAGCACCGACACGTACTTCCATTCGTTGCGGGCCACGGTGACCGTGGTGTTGACCAGCGCGCGCAGGTCCACGGGCTCTTTTTCGCCCGCCGACGGATGCGAGAACTCCTTCATGGCACCAACGATCTTCGATATGCGGTCCAGGCCTTCCAGCGATTGTTCCAAGGCTTCCGGCATTTGCTTGCGCACGTAGTCGAACTTGGCGCGGCGGGTGGCGGCATCGAATTCCGCCAACGGCTCATCCAGTCCGCCCTGAGCACGCGCGGCGGTGATCACGTCGAAGGCCTTGCCCAGCACTTCTTCCAGCAGCGTCATGCCTTTCTGCACGAAGGCCACGTTGTCACGCACGTACTGGGTGGGCGTGTTGATCTCGTGCGCCACGCCCGCGGCCAGGTGGCCGATGGATTCCATTTTCTGCGCCTGCAACAGCATCGCCTGTGCGCGGCCAAGCTCGCCCAGTGCGTGCTCCAGTTCGTGCCGCTCCTCGCTGAGCTCGCGCGTTTTCATCGCGACGATTTTCCCCAGCGCGATGTTCTGCTGCAGGATCGCCAGGGGCGACGCGGCGGTGTCGTCGCGCGACATCACTCGCTTCTTCAGCACCGCGATCACTTTGTCGCGCGCGGCGAGCTTACGCTCCAGTTCCGCCACAGCCGTTGCGCCTGCTCCGGCGGAAACAGCCTCCATTGCGTCGTCTGCCGCGCCGTCTTCTACGGTACCGAGTGATTCGCCGACCATCTCATCCCCCTATCGCCACACCGGTGAACGTCTGGTTCACGTGCAGGCCGTTGAATTGTTCGCCATAGGTCGAAAAGCCGAAGACGCGGTGATGGGCCATGAAGGCGCCTACCTTCACGTCCATGTCGGTCTGTTCGAACTCGACCCGCCGCAGGATGCAGTCGCAACCGATGATCAGCGCCGGGTCCGACACGGCTTTGCGCACGTCGGCAAAACCGTTCTCGAGGGTCTCCATGACGTCGACCGCCTTGCCCACCGACACCACCATGGCCTCGTCCACCGCGCAGTAGCAGGTCAGCGACAGGTCTTCGTTGACCCGCAGGATCGAGCGCACGTACGGCTCCCCCGCGATACTCAGCAACAACGGATAGGTGGAGAACACGGTTGGATTCAAGTCCTCCAGCGTCATGCCGATCGCCTCGGCGTACGCCAACGCCGCTGGCTCGCCATTCATTTCGCGGATCAGGCGCTTGTCCGGATCGGCATCGGTGACCACCAGTTCCACCTCGCTGGCCACGAAATGCTGCAGCTTGAAGGTGTGGAAAGACGTGGCGCATTCGAACAGCGCCAGCACTGCGGCATCGGTCAGGAACTGGCCGTCGTGATAGACGTGGGTGCGCTGGAAGTGCAGGTTATCGCCGGCGGAACCGCCGACCAGCGGGATGTTGCCAGTCATCTGGTACAGCGCGGCGGCCAGGTATTCCTCACGCGTGGACAAACCGTCCACCAGCAGCAGGCCGAAAAAGCGATTGGATGGAGAAGCGGCGGTGACCGATTGCACCGCGTCGGCGGCGATCGCCGCCTGCGCCTGTAAGTCGCTGAGTGGTGCGATCAGGAACGGATTCACCCGCAAAGCACCGCCGCGGATGCCGGCCGCCAGGATGCCGCTGGCCTGGAAACCTTGCTCCCCGATCTGGCCAGAGGAAGTACACCCCACCACGGGGCAGGCGAATGCCGCCTTGATCGCGGGGCCTAGTCGATCGAGGTCGTAGTCCGGGTCGCAGAACAGCAGGACAGCGTCGAGTTCTGAATGCCCCAGTTGCTCCACCAGTTCACGTACGGCGGTGTCGATGTCTCGCGAAGAAGTTTCCGCATGTGTCACGTGAAGCGCCATGTTCGCCATCCCTGTGTGTCCTGACTCCTCTATCGGCCGGCAGGAACGGGCATTGAGCGGCAGCGCGACGGTGTGTGATGGGGTTTGCTAATCGACGTTGCTGAATAGGAAGTGGTCGTACTCAAGCTATTCCTTCTCCCCTCGGGAGAAGGTGCCCGAAGGGCGGATGAGGGAACGGCAGTGACTCGCCATTAAGTTCGCACCAAGCGGAAATGTCATGCCCTCATCCGTCGCTGCGCGCCACCTAGCTATTCGCCCCGGCCCTGCGCAGCACGCAGGGCGTTCAAGCATGCACGAGCCGGTGGCTCGTAAGCCGCATGCTTTCACCCCGGTGGGAGAGGGGAAAACAAGGGCCACTCACCCCAACACCGCCAACGCACGTTCAATCTCCTCAGCGCTCGAAGGCCTCACTACCCGCGCGAGTTCTTCGCCGTCGCGCACGACCACAAGGGTCGGCCAGAGCTTGATCCGGAACGATCGTCCCAGCGGCTGCCCTTTTCCATCCTCCACTTTGATGTGGCGAAGGTCGGTGCGGCTCGCCATGGCGTTCGCCAACAGCGGCTGTGCCGCCATGCAATAACCGCACCACGGCGCACCGAATTCCAGCAGTGTGTCCCCGGGCGAGACGTCGATATCCGACCGGGTCGGTTCCTGCGCCATGTAGTTGCTAGTGAAAGCCATCGCACTCTTCCTCGCTGCCAAGGTCGAGGACCGAGCCTACGCTTTTTTGATGATGGAATCCCCAACGGTGATGACGAGTGGGGCGCTCCACACGCTGTTAGTGACACAGGGCGTACGGTGCCGCCATGGACGGCAATCCCGGTGAGCATGCGTGCTATGTGGCCAGCCGCACGCCCCCGATCGGCGTGCCGCTGGCCATCTATGCGCGGTCGACGGATGGATTTTCGGAATGGTTCGAAGGCGATTTCGATAGATCGCATTGGCGCACACACGATCTACCCCCGCGACCGCCGGAGTAGCGAACGGTCAGTGCCACCACCCTGGGAGCGGCGTCCCCGCCGCGAGCTCTTTTTGTCAGGTCGCGATAAAAGCGAAGAGCTCGCGGCGGGACGCCGCTCCGCGCCATGGTGACCGTTCATTGCGCACGATCAGGAACGCACCGCAGCGCGCCAAGATGGGGAACGGGCGGGCTTCAATCGCTCTTGGCTTTATCGCAGAGCTCGCGGCGGGACGCCGCTCCTACAACGATTTGCGAAGCGAACGCTCACCAATCCCCTGTCATATTTATTTCACATACCGTTCCCCCCGGCTCCGTAGGCTTGCTGGTAGTGCTTCTCGCCAGGGCCGGTGTCTATGCGCCACTATCACGTTCTTGTCGAATTTTCCGAACCTGTTGGTCATGCGCGGGCGTTCGCCCACATTAGCGAATCGCAGGTCAGGCACAATTTCATTTTTCCCTGGACAACAGGCAACCTGCCGATCGGTCCGGATCGCGATGTCATGGCCAGTCAGGTGTCGCGCCTGCGGGTCTTCCGCGCGGCGGGACCAGAGGAACTGGGATCAGTGGACAACGCCACCATGAGAGCCGTGGGCCGTGATGTGACCGATCGTTTCCTGTCGGAACTGGGCATCCGAGCCAAGTCGCCCACGACGGGCCGGCCGCTGTTGTACGTCATGGCAGCCGCCGTGGTCGCCGGCACGCGGGCGCTGCTTCATCTACGAAAATCAGATGCGGCGAATGTCAGCCGGCGTGACGTAAGCGGCTCGCCGAGCCAGCCTCGCGTATCGCACGTATGACGCTGGCGATGCGTGCGCCACCCCGCTGTTCGGCATGCGGTGCCGCGACACCGGCTTCGCGGGTCTCGAATTTGCTAGGGCGTTCGCGGAAGCCGTTGCGGCGCGCATAAAGCGCGCATAGGCGCGCGAAGACATAAGGTTCGTCTTCCGGCAAGGCTCGTGCGCGGATGGCGGCACCACGTACGCCAAATTCGCGGCAACGCGTCTCGGCCTCCGCATAGTGCTGATAAAACGAACGCGTTTCCCGCTCCAACTGCGCAATCAGCCTATCCAGTTCCGCTCTGGGCAGGGGCGTCTCGTCTTTCATGTGGCTCCTCCTGCGACTCCGGGGGAAGGAAGCATCGCAGTGCCGGGTTCCCCGTTGAACCGGCTTGAGAAGAAGGGGAATGTGGAACATATCCCTTTGCTGTCAACGTGATGTCAACGGCGCGATGCAGGCCAGGACACGGGATTGCCGGACCACCATCCGCCCGTGAAAACCGGTGTCATCGGTGAGCTCACCGTGTCGGAGCCGAGCCGCCTGCATCTTGTCAGCCCATTTATGCGCCAAACCAACCTTGCCTGCGCGCCTCTTCCAGCCGGGTTTCTAGGTATTTCCACATGGCCGGACAGCCAGCCTGAATAGGCGGGCCGATCCGGCCGACCACGCGCTCATGGCTGATCCCGTTCTCGCGCCAGCTCTGGCCATTGTTGGCCAAGTTGAGCAGCACGGGCATGGCGCGGTCGGCGGCGTGCGCGAAGCGGGCTTCCGCCGATTTGCCTTCATCGAACTCCCGCCATAGCGCCAGGAACATCGCACTCTGCGGTTCCGGCAGCACGCCAAAGATTCGTTCCACCGCAATCTGTTCGGCCGCCTTGCGTTCGTCCCAACCGCTTTCAGCAAACACCATCGTATCGCCGGTATCGATCTCGCCGATGTCGTGCACCAGCAGCATGGCGATGACGCGATTGATGTCGATGGCCGGCTCTGCGAACGGCGCCAATGACGCTGCCAGCATGGCGATTTGCCAACTGTGCTCGGCCGAATTCTCGTAGCGGTCCAGCCCCAGCGGACGCACCTTGCGCGTCACGCCCTTCAGTTTGTCCAATTCCAGAATGAAATCGACGATCTGCTGCATGCCGGTGTTCGCGTGCAAAGAAGGCATTCTATCGGCACTGGCACCCTGCCAGTCATGCATCGACAGGGTGCAGCCCGGACAACAGTGTCGGGATCAGTTCCGATACGGTCGGGTGGACGGGAACGGCCCATGTCATTTGCGCGACCGTCGCACCGACGCTCATCATGTCGATGATGCCGTGGATCGCTTCGTCGCCACCGGTGCCGAGGATGGCGGCACCGAGAATCTCGCCGCTTTTTGCATCGGCGACCACCTTCATGAAGCCTTGGGTTTCGTCCTTTTCCACCGCCCGGCCCACCCGCGTCATCGGTCGCTTGTTGACCAGCACGGATTTTCCACTGGCCGACGCTTGATGTTCACTCATTCCTACCCGTCCCAACGGCGGATCGATATACAGCGCGTATCCCGCGATGCGGTCGTCCACGCTTCTGGATTCGCCGTCCAACAGATTGGCGGCGACGATCTCGTAGTCGTTGTACGCCGTATGAGTAAACGCGCCTCGGCCATTGCAGTCGCCCAGCGCCCAGATGCCCGGGGCACTGGTGCCCAGCTGGCCGTCCACCTGGATGTAGCCGCGCGAATCGGTCGCCACCCCTGCACGTTCCAGTCCCAGGTCGCTGGTGTTGGGAACACGGCCCACCGCCAGCAGCACGTGACTGCACGCGATGTTGTTCTGATCGACTTGGACGGTAATGCCGTCGCCCGCCTTGGCGAAGCCGATTTCGCGGACGTGGGTGTGAATATGGATGCCTTCGGCTTCGAGTATGTCGCGCACTGCCGCGGAGACATCTTCATCCTCGCGCCCGATCAGCGCGGGACCTTTTTCGATGACAGTGACCTGGGTACCGAAGCGCCGGTACATCTGCGCGAATTCCAGCCCGACATAGCTGCCGCCGATGATTACCAAGTGCGCCGGCAACGTATCCAACTGCAAGATCGACGTGTTGGTCAGGTAGGGAATATCGCGCACGCCGGGCAATTCGGGAACCAGCGCTCTACCGCCGACATTGAGGAATATCCAATCGGCCGCCAGCGTTTCCTCGCCGACACGAACCATCCCGTTGCCTTCCAGGCGCGCGTGGCCGCGGATGACCGTACAGCCCGGCATGCCGTCGAGCCAGGTGGTCACGTTCTGGCGCGCGTTGCCGGAAATAGTGGCGGCACGCGCTTTAACCTGCGTCATGTCCACCGATACCGGGCCGACGCCGCGCACCCCGAACTCGCCGGCACGACGCGCCACGTGGGCGACCCGCGCAATCGCCACCAGCGCCTTGGTCGGCATGCAGCCGGTGTTGACGCAAGTGCCGCCCAACCATTTCCGTTCGATCATCGCGACGGTCTTGCCGCTCTTGGTCAGCCGATCCGCCAACGCGGGGCCGGCTTGACCGGCGCCGATGATGATCGCGTCGAACCGGCGGGTCATCGCAGCACCGCCAGCACCAGCAACGCAAGAACGAAAGCCAGGCCGTCCTCGATCAGGGCCGCGGGCAGGTCACGGCCGAAGCGGCGTGCCAGCGATGCTCTGGCCGTGTGGCCTCCCAAGGTACCCGCCACCGCACCCAACAGGCCCACGATCAAACCGATAAGCCATTGGCCGTTAGCCAGCGTCAATGCGATGCCGCATACCGCCCCCATCAGCAGGCGCGTGCCGAACTGGATCGGCACTTTGCGGCTTGGGGTTTTGGGTAGCTGATCGGCGATCAGTTCACCGATGGCTAGCGCTGTCAGTATCCAAGGGGTGTAGGGGTACGCCAGAAAGGCCAGGAAGGTTCCTTCCAGCGAAATCCACCCCGCGTACGCTGCCCAGCTCACCGCTGCCGGCGCCATCATGGCTCGCAGCCCTGCCACCACCGCAATCAGGAACGCACACAAATAAATCATGCTTGCCTCCACGTCGGCTATCCCGAGTGAGAAGATCCCCGCCGGTAGCGATGGTACCGCGTGCCGGCAGGGAAACGGATCGATTCGGGCAATCCCGCACGCAGGTACCAAAGCGAACGTCTCACGCCCTTTCCCAGGCCAGGCGGTTGAGCGGGAAGTCTCCCTTCTCGGCGGGCCCGCGGCACTGCGACGCATTCGACGCTTACCGCATCCTAGGAAGAACTCGCCTTTTTTCCGGAGTTTTCATGCGCGCTCTTTTCCGTATCGCCCTGGTGTGCCTGCTGCCGGGGATCGCTCTCGCCGCGCCGGCGCAAACGAGCCATCAGACCGCGGTCGATGGCATCGCACAGACCATCCAGGATCATTATTTCGATGCTGATCGTGGCCGTAAGATCGCCGCCGATCTGCGTGCTTCAACTAAGCAAGGGGAATTCGACGCGTTGCCGGACCAGACAGCGCTGGCAACCGCACTGACAAAAAAGCTCAAGCCGCTGGATGGGCATTTCCGCGTGCACTGGTCGACGGATGCCGTCGCTTCCGGTGATGCGGGACCCGTGCCACGTCCGCGACGTCCATCCGCGCCGCGAGCAGGAGACGCCGCCAACGATCACGGCATCTGCGACGTGCAAGTGCTCCCGGACAACCTCGGCTATCTCAGCCTGGGCCAGTTCATGCATTTCGAATTCGGCAGTGACAAACAGCCGGCACGGCAAGCCATCGATGCCGCGCTGCAGCGGCTTTCAGGAACCCGCGCGATGATCATCGACCTGCGCGGCAACCGCGGCGGGTCGCCGCACATGGTCGGCTATCTGGTCAGTGCCTTCACCCCGCCTGGTGCCAATATCTACAACACCTTCCATTCGCGTGAAAGCACGCTCAGCGAAGCGCCGCAAGAGCGATATGCCAATCCGCGTCTGGAAGTACCGCTCTACGTGCTGATCGATGCCCGCACCGGATCGGCTGCCGAATCGTTCGCCTATACCCTCAAGAATGCCAAGCGCGCCACCGTGGTGGGAGAAGCCAGCGGCGGCGCGGCCAACCCTGGTGGCGAAATGGCGGCAGGCTCGGGTTTCTTTGTCTTCGTCCCCACAGGCTCTCCGGTGAGTCCGATCACTGGCACCAACTGGGAAGGCACCGGCGTGCTGCCCGATGTGCGCGCGTCGTCGCCCATGGCGCTGGAGGTGGCACTTGGATTGGCCAAGGCGCGCTAAAAGATCCTGTAGGAGCGACGTAAGTCGCGACCAGAAATCCAAAGCCGTAGACACGGATTAACACGGAAAAGGCGGATAAAGAAATGTAAGTTTTCATCCGTGTTTATCTGCGTTGATCCGTGTCTAAAAGCTCTAAGTTTCCGGTCGCGACCCACGTCGCTCCTACAACGGCAAGGTCCTCTACACACCCCACAGCCGCCGGGCCTCTTCCGCGATCAGGTCTGGGAACTCCTCCGGAAAGAACAGCTTCGCGTCCGGCACGCGGCGAACGCCTTGCGAGTTTCCGAAGGTCTTGTCCAGGTAACCGGGACTTTCCGCGGAAAAGATGGTGTCGCCGGTTCCCCAGATGATCCGTGTCGGAGTGTTGCGCTGCTTCAGCGTCGCCTCCACACCGGCCAACACATTGGCGTCCAGGCCCAAGGCATAGGCGTGCGTCTGGTCCGGGTGCTCGACCAGCGGCCGCAAGTACATGTCGATAGCCTCGCCGCTGGGATTCTGCGGATAGGTGAAGGTCATGCCGCCTAGTCCCTGCGGTGACCGTGCCAGCACGTGATCAGCCAACCATGGCGTCAGCCACTGCGCGACGAACTGACCCTTGCGCGCCAGTTCAATCACTGGCTTCAATGCCGGCGGCGGACAGTCGATCTCGGCATCGCAATTGGTCAGCAACAACGTGCGCACACGTTGCGGGTAGCGGACCAGCAGCAGCTGCGCGACTGCTCCACCGCTGTCGTTGGCGACCACGTCCACCTGCCCAATGTCCAGCGTATCCAGGAACGCAATCAGCATTTCCACTTGCGCATCCGGCGCCGCACTCTGGCCTTCGGTTACCTGGGTATAGCCGAGCCCGAGGAAGTCCGGCGCCATGCAACGCCGATAAGGCGACAGCCGCTCCAGCGCCCCGCGCCACTGGAATCCGTTCAATGGGAATCCATGCAGAAACAATGCCACCGCACCTGCCCCTCGCTCCACGTAGGCGATGCGACCTTGCGGCAGCTTCAGGTAACGCCGCGCGGCATGCCATGCCACGGCATCGAGTGGCGTATCGATAACCATGGCCGCAGCTGCCTCTGCATCGGCTTTTGCTTCCGCCACATCCGGCCTTAGGCCAGCCAATACACCCGTCGCCAACGTGCCAATCGTCAGTTTCAGCCATTCTCTGCGTTGCATGGTGTGCCCTCATAGGCCCGTCGTCAGTGGGCGCCATGATTCGCATTCGTCCGGCTGGTCTCAATAACCTGGGAGGTCATGGCGGCACTAACCGGGCGAACGGTATTCTCTGCCGCATGGCAACGCTCGGATCCAGCACGAAACCCTCTCCAGCCCCTGCCAGTGTCGGTGCAATGTTGCGCGAGTGGCGGTTGACGCGCCGCCTTAGCCAACTGGACCTGGCATTGGCGGCCGAGGTCTCGACACGGCATATCAGCTACGTGGAAACTGGCAAGGCGCAGCCCAGCCGCGAGATGGTGGCGCGCTTGGCCGACACGCTGGAGATGCCATTGCGCGAACGCAATGCACTGCTGATCGCCGCCGGCTACGCCCCGCAATATCCGGAAACCGCCTTGGCGGCACCGGAGTTGGCACGCATTCACCGCGCCATCGATTTCATGCTGGCGCAACAGGAGCCCTATCCTGCATTCGTGCTTGATCGCCATTGGAACATCCTGATGGCGAATCGCGCTGCGCAGCGTGTCAACCATTTCTTGCTGGGAGGCCGCGCCAGCCCACATGCCAACATGCTGCGGCATGTGTTCGATCCCGATGATCTGCGCGCGGTGCTGGTCAACTGGGAAGAAGTAGCCGGTGATCTGATCCGCCACTTGCACAACGAAATTGCCGCGGCGCCCACCGACGCCACGGCTCGGGCTCTGTTGGACGAAGCATTAGCCTACCCCGATGTACCGCAACGCTGGCGCACACGCGAATTGGCTACGGCGCCATCACCTTTGCTGACCACTGCGTTCCGCCGAGACGGGCAAGACTTGCGCTTCTTCTCCAGCATCACCATCTTCGCCGCGCCGCGTGACATCACCCTGGACGAACTGCGCATCGAGTGTTGCTTTCCCATGGACGATGCCACGGCCGCTTTCTGTCGAAAGCGGCAACAGGAGGATTCCGGCGAAGCATCGATTTCAATGCCATGACAGATGCCTATCCGGCGATGTAGCCTGGATGCAGGTACGCGTGGTCGACCCAGGCAAAACTCCGTTGGTCTATTTTCCCAACAGATCCGCAGCGGCTTTGGCGATCTGGCCATCTTGGCTTGAACGTACACCGGATACACCAATGCCGCCGATGGTTCTGTCCCCCACCATCAACTGCAATCCGCCTTCGATAGGCATGCTGTCCGGGAGTGCCAATATCACGTTGTTGCCCTTCTCCAGTAGCTCCTGGTGAAAGATCGTCGGACGCCGATAGTTGGCGGCGTGGCGCGCCTTGGCCATGGCCACATCCACGCTGCTGTTGCCGCTACCGTCCATGCGTTGGAAGTAGAGCAAGCGACCGGCGTCATCGACGATGGCGATCGATACGTTCCAGTTGTTCCGCTTCGCCTCGGCTTCCGCGGCTGCCATCAACTCCTTGGCCACTGCCAGCGTCAATACCGGCTTGGTGTCCAGCTTTGCCGCCAGCGGCGTTTGCGCCAGGCTCGTCCAAGACAAGGTAACGGCCAACAGTACCGTCCATTTCAGTCGCTTCATGGAATCTATCCCTTCAAAGAATTGGAGTCGCGGCATTCGGCAGCCGCCAACGGCACAAGTAATCTCGTTGTTTCGTTTGACGCTTTCGTTACGATTTTCCAGCCCGGCACTCGGCCACAACATCCTCTGGACTAGGATTGACCTTGGCGCGCGCGGACGAAAACCACCGGAATGCCGCCTTCCATGACTGACGTCAGCTGTTTATCTTCCTCCTGCGACCTAACGTTCATTCCCCTGATCCTTACGTATTAGACAACTCTTTCTTACGGCGTCCCGTGCGATCACTGTAGATGGATCGTCATGCCTCGCGGCTTCTTCCACACGCGGCACAAGCGCCAGGGTAGAAGGTAGGATGCGATAAGCCAAAGGCGCACCGCATCATTCGTGCGTTGACGCTCGCGATCGATGCGGTTCGCCACGCTCACCGCATCCTACAGGCTACGGGCATGTGCCGATCTGCGCTTTACTTTGCTACGAACTTCAGCGGGCCGCTGTAATTTGGCCATGCAATCGAACGCTCTCCACGGACATTAAGGGCCTTTTCCTCCGCCGGTCCCGAATCGCTCGCAATGCTGGCCATCAATGTAGGCATCCAGAAATTGACGACGAACGCGTTGTCGCGCTTGATAGCCGGATCAATGGTAATCGTGGTGGTTTTCCCCTGCTCTACCCGAAACGCGGCAACGTCCTCATTAACGAAAGCGCCGCGATCGAGAATCTTTTGCACGTTGAAGCCGGCGGTCATTTCCAAGCCGATACCGGTGATCCGGTACTCGCCAGCCGGCAGCGTCAGCGACTCGCTTTGACCATAACGGGTCATATGGTTGATCGGAAAATCGATGAACTGCTTGTTCACCATGGTAAAGACAATCAGGCCGTCCCGGATTCCCCATTCCAGGCCGCCATTCTTCAGCTGCTTGTCCACTTTCTTCGGAAGCTCCTTCTCACTGGAGAAAGGCTTGATATCCACCACAAGCGTACCCGTGCCAGTCGCGGCAACGGCCTCTGCAGGTGCGGCGACCTGTTCTTGTGCCGACGCTGCAGGTGCCCATGTGACGACGAGCGACAATGCAATGCTCCCCAACAGATTTCTCATATTGTTTTCCATCCCCAGAGTGAAAACGTGCGGCCGCCGCATCCTCCTAGCGGATAAAGCGGCGATCCGATTGTGATGATTCATCATTACAGGCGGGCAGACGAACGCCACCAAAACAGTTTTTGGGTAACGCCAAACCCACCATTCCATATTCCCGCGCGGTCCAGCCCATGGATCTCACGGCCCCAGGACAATCTCCCACGTCTGCCCTGACCGGTGCAAGCGGCGTCGCAATGGAAAGTGGAATACGGCAGGCCAACGCGGCACGTCTTGTCGTCGCGGACCTCTCGCGACCGAAGCGGTTGGCTGTGCTCACCGCATCCTGCGAGTAGTACTAGGTACCCGCTATCGCGCGCCAATCGGCGGGCGTATCGGTATCTTGCAGCTGCGCCTGCCATTGAATGGGTAGCGCCAAGCGTTCGCCATGCAAAGCGGCGTGCAGCGCGCGCAATGACCGGCCCGATGCGGACCCTTCTAGCAATGCCGCCAATACCTGACGCGACGACGCATCCAGACGAAAACGCAACGGCAGCGGTTGACCCTGGAAACAAACACAGTCTGCGGCCGGCGATGCGCGCAAGTGCCGCAGCACTTCGGCGCTGATCAAAGGCATGTCCACGGGCACGACCAGCAGGACCGTGTCCGGCAATGCAGCCGCGACGCTGGCCAGGCCACCCAGTGGCCCCAGATCGGCGAATCGATCAGGCACCGCTTCGCAATCCGGATACGCACCGCTAACGATCACCCGCGATACGCCCGACGAGCGCAAGCACCTCTGCATATGTGCCAGCAGCGTGTCGCCGCGCCAGGACAACATAGCCTTGTCCCGGCCCATGCGGCTGGAACGACCGCCGGCCAGCACCACTCCCACCACCGCTTCGTCTGCTCCAGTCACGGCTAGGCATCCGTACCGATCAACGGCTGCTCGTGGCCCAGGCTGTAGACCTGTGCCGGGTCGCCAGCTTGAAAGGCATCTTGCCCCTCTGGCAACACCAGCCAGGCGTTGGCTTGCGCAAGCGGCAGGATGCGGAAGGACTCCTGCCCCGGCAGCGCCGAAACAACGCAGCGCCCGCCGCCGTCCAACGCCACTCTTCCTTTGAGGTAGTGGCGGAAAGCAGGACGATGATTGCGGGTGGCCGATGACAGCGGCAACCAGCACGGCGTCTCGGCTGGCATGCCCAGCATGGCGCGCAATGCAGTCTCCACGAAGAAACGGAATCCCACTGCACACGCCACCGGATTGCCGGGCAGGCCGAAATACAAGGTGCCGTTGGGAAGACGAGCAAACAACACCGGCTTGCCTGGCCGGATCGCAACCTTGTGGAACAGGATCTGCGCGCCCTGCTCCGCCAATGCGGCAGGAACGAAATCATGCCGGCCCATCGACACTCCGCCGGTAGTGACGATCACTTCGGCACCGGCATCCAAGGCGCGCCGAAGTGCCGCGCGCCAATTCTCGACATCATCGTCGACCGTATCGGCACGGACCAGTTCGGCGCCGGCCGCAGCTACCCGCGCGCACAGGTAAGGGCGATTGGCGTTGCGTATCTGCGCCTCACGCAGCGCTTGCGCGGGGTCGTCGACCAGCTCTTGGCCGGTGCTGATCACCGCCACTTTTGGACGCCGCGCCACGGTGGCGGTAACCACGCCCAACGCAGACAGCAGCATCAGCTGCGGTGCGCGCAGCCAAGTGGTGGCGTCCAGAACCGCCTGCCCGGCGGCGACGTCCTCACCGATACAGCGCACGTGTTGGGCATGGCGTGCCGACGCACGCAAACGGATGCGCGCGGGTTCGCCAGCGGGATCGTGCGACACCACCTCGACCTGCTCCACGGGCACGACGGTCGACAAGACACCGGGGATACATGCGCCGGTAGTCACTTCCCAGGCGGTATCTGGACTTGCCTCGGTTCCACGTTCGCCGGCGGCCTGCCTGCCTTCGACCGCGAATTCCGTCCCAACCGGAAAGTCCCCGGCCGGCAGCGCATATCCATCGAGTGCCGCATTGTTGAACGATGGCAGCGCTTGGGGACTGAAGACCGGAGCGGCCAATACCCGCCCCACTGATTGCGAAGCTGCGCAACGTTCCGGAATGGCTGCGGGTGAAGCCTGCAGAATCAGTTCCAGCGCTTGCGCATAAGAGATCGGCACTGGGAAGTCATCATCGGATGCGGATAACCAACAGCATAGATCAAGCTTGCGTCACGGCCCGTATTGGCGCATCGGCGGGCGCGGCCGACAGCGTCGCCGTGGCCAAGGCAGCGCCTACCAGGATCACACCCGGGCTTCCCAGGCCCGTGCGCTGCGCGTCGGCGGTGAGCCGGCCGAGCGTGGTGAGCAATTGCGCTTGGTCAGGCTGGCTGGCCGATTGCACGATGGCGGCCGGCGTGTCTGCCGGCAGGTGCGCCAGCAACGAGGTCGCCAGCGACGCCATCCGGTTCATGCCCATGTAGATCGCTAGCGTGGTCCCGGTGGCGGCCAGCGCCCCCCAATCCGGTTCGCCATGATCGTGAGTGTGTGCGGTGACGAAGGTGATGCCATGGCAGTGGTCGCGATGGGTCAACGAAACGCCCAGGCTGGCAGCAGCGGCGAAGCCGGCGCTGATGCCGTTGATGATGCGCACCGGGATGCCGGACTGGCGCAGGAACTCGATTTCTTCGCCAGCACGGCCGAACAGCAGCGCATCGCCACCTTTCACCCGTACCACGCGCGCGCCTTGCAGCGCGTAGCGGCGCATCAGGCGGCAGATGAATGCCTGCGGCGTGGAACGGCAGCCACCGCGTTTGCCCACTCGTATCACGCGCGCCAACGGTGCCAATTCCACGATCTGCGGATTGACCAGTTCGTCCAGCAGCAAAATCTCGGCCGCCGCCAGCGCTTTGGCTGCCTTGATGGTGAGCAGTTCCAGATCGCCCGGGCCGGCCGACAGCAGTACGACTTCGCTAGGAGCGCGGCGCGATTTTGTGTTTGATTCGCTATACATGGATGCCTCGCTCAAAAGTTGCTGTTTGTGGAACCGAGCTTGCTCGGCTGCCTTTGCCTTGCCTTTGTAGAGCCGAGCTTGCTCGGCTGCTCTTGCACCGGTGGGTAAAAGCAGCGGAGCAAGCTCCGCTCTACGTCTTTCCCATCTTCCCGTCACGCCCGCTGCGGTTGCCGGCACAACTGCGCCAACTGCGGCAAACACGATCCGCAGACCGTGCCGCAACCCAGGCGTTCTTTCAGTTCGACCACTCCGGCGCCCTGCGCCACCTGGGTGCGAATTTGCGACTCGCGGATTCCCATGCAGTTGCAGACGACGGCATCGCGTGCACCGCCGCTGCCGGAGTGCGCGAATACCGCCAGGCGCGAACCGCTCCACACGCGGCCTGCCAAGGCGGTATCCAGCAACGACTCGCTATTGGGGTCGCGTTGCGCATCCGTAAGCAGCAGGCCGTCGATATGGCTGCCATCGGCGTCCGTGCGCCAGCCCACGCGCTTGAGCAAGCCGCGGCGAGCATCGCGGTATTCCAGCGTGTCTTGACCAGCCGCCAAGTCCAGCGCTTCCACCAGCGTCTCCAGCCATGTTTCCGCGGGCGCAGTTTCCGCGGCGGCGCGCAACACCAGCCATGCTTTACCCGCCGGAGCATCGGTTTCGCCGTACAAGCCGATCGCGGCGAAACCGCAGTCTTTAAGCAACGGCTGCACCGCGGCTTGCAATGCGAGCACATCGCCGCGCCGGGCCGCCAGCAGATGCCAACCGAACTCGGCTTTCTCCACCCGCACGGCCGCGTGCTTGAGCTCCGGCTGCTGCGACCGCGCATCCACCGCCGGCTGACTGACTTCATTGATGCCGCCGCTGGAAAGGAACTGCCCACTCCAATGCATCGCCGCGAACACGGTGCCGGAATTCACTTCGTCCGACAGTTCCAACGGCAGCACCAGCTCGCCGCGTTTACTGATCACGCGCACCAGTTCGCCGGCCACCAGACCGCGGCGTGCGGCGTCTTCCGGTTGCATGCGCAAGCCAGGTTCTGGACTGTTCGCGAACAAGCCGGGCACCCGACCCGTACGTGTCATGCCGTGCCACTGATCGCGCAGGCGGCCGGTGAGCAGGCGAAGCGGAAAGCGCGCGGAGGTCGGTTCGGCGACAGGCTTGTACGGCGTGATGTGGAAACGCGCCTTGCCATTGGCGGTGGCGAATACACCGTCGCCGTAGCGGCGTGCCTGGCCCTGCGTATCGCCTGCACGCAGCGGCCATTGCTGCGGCCCTTGGTTTTCCAGCTTGGCATAGTCGATGCCGCCGATATCCAGATCGCGGCCGATTGTCAGGCTTCTATGCTCATCGAAGATAGCGGATGGCGCCTTGAACTCGAACATCGGCGCGACGCCCGGCGGCGCTAGCCGCGCTTCGATGCGGCGTGCGACTTCGTTGGCGATCCACCAATCCGGCCGTGCCTGTCCGGGCGCCGGTACTGCTTGGCGTACGCGCGAGATGCGCCGTTCGGAATTGGTAACCGTGCCTTCTTTCTCGCCCCAGGTGGCGGCCGGCAGCAGCACGTCGGCGTAAGGCACGGTGTCGGTATTGCGGAAGGCTTCCTGCACGATCACGTATTCGGCGTGCTGCAGGGCTTCGCGTACGCGGCCGATGTCAGGCATCGAGTGCACGGGATTGGTGCAGGCAATCCACACTGCCTTGACCTTGCCGCTGCGCAGCGCGTCGAACAGCGGTACCGCCGACAGGCCGGGCTTGGGCGACAGCGTATTCGCCGGCAGGCCCCATAGTTGTTCCACTTCGGCGCGGTGCTGGTCATCGGCGATTTCGCGGTGCGCTGCCAGCATGGTGGCCATGCCGCCGACTTCGCGCCCGCCCATCGCGTTGGGCTGGCCGGTCAGTGAGAAAGGCCCCGCACCCGGTTTGCCGATCTGGCCGGTGGCCAGGTGCAGATGGATCAGTGCAAGGTTCTTGTCGGTGCCGTGCACGGACTGATTCAAGCCCATGCAGTACAACGAAAGCGCCGCCGGGCTGCGCCCGAACCATTCTGCAGCCTGGATCAGATCTGCGACCGGAATGCCGCACAGGTCCGCGGCCATCCGAGGCGTGTAGTCGCGCACCAGTTGCTTGAGTTCGGCGAAGCCTTCGGTGTTGTTCGCAATGAAAGCCGAATCGATCAGGCCTTCCCAGATCAGGTGATGCAGCATGCCGTTGAACAGCGCCACATCGGTGCCCGGCTGGATCGCCAGATGCAGATCGGACATCACCGCGGTATCCGTGCGGCGAGGATCGATCACGACCCAGCGTATGTCCGGATCGCGTTCGCGAGCATCTTCCAAGCGGCGGAAAAGCACCGGATGCGCATAGGCCATGTTGCTGCCGGCGAACAGCACCGTCTTGGCCAGTTCCAGATCTTCGTAGCAGGTAGGCGGACCATCGGCGCCCAACGCCAGCTTGTAGCCGGTCACCGCGCTGGACATGCACAGGCGCGAATTGGTGTCGATGTTGTTGGTGCCGATCAACCCTTTCGCCAACTTGTTGAAGACGTAATAGTCCTCGGTCAGCAGTTGCCCGGATACGTAGAACGCCACCGCGTCCGGTCCATGTTGCTGGACGATGCCGGCCAAGCGGTCGGCCACGGTATCCAGCGCCACCGCCCAGTCCACCGGATGGCGGGGTTCGTTGCGCAGCCGGCGCAATTCCGGGTGCGTGAGGCGACCCGTCAGTTCGGCGCTGGTCTGCGGCAGCGTACGGCCCTTGGTGCACAGGCGGCCGTAGTTGGCGGGATGTTCCGGATCGCCCTCGATGCCGACGATGCGACTGCCGGCGCCTTCAACATGCTCGGCGTCGATCAGCACACCGCAGCCCACGCCGCAGTAGCAACACGTCGAACGTGTGCGGGTGCGTCGTACGACCGGGGCGCCGGCGCCATCCATCAATCCATGCTCCCAGCGGGCAGATCATCCAGCGACAACCAGACTTCGCCGGCTTCCACGCGCGCCGGATATTTGCGCACGCAGCCCACATCCGGCGCGCAGGCTTCGCCGGTCGCCAAGGCAATGTTCCAGCTGTGAAGCGGACAGGTAACGGTCTCCCCGGCCACGATGCCTTGCGACAAAGGTCCGCCTTTGTGCGGGCAGCGATCGAGTACGGCGTACACCTTGTCGGTCGCGGTGCGGAACAGCGCGATGTTGTCCTGGTCCGCGCGTTCCAGCACGCGCGCACCCAGCGCAGGGATGTCATCCAGCCGGCAGATGCGCACCCAGGTGTCTTTCTCCTCGATGACATTACTCATGGCAGCAGCACTCATCTCAGCCCTCCACTTCGGCGGGGATGCGTTTGTCCAGACGCAACGGCTGGTACTCGCGCGGCTTCTCGCCGGCGATGCGCGCGGCCCACGGATCGGGCAGGCCTTCCAGTGCGAATAACAAACGCTCGAACAAGGCCTGGCGAGTTTCCGCATCGTCGACCACGCGCTTGCGGATGTAGTCCATGCCCACGCGATCGATGTAGTGCACGGTGCGGTCCAGGTAATACGCCTCTTCCCTATACAACTGCAGGAAGGCGCCGGTGTACTGCTTCACCTCGTCGCTGGTCTTCACCTTGACCAGGAACTTCGCGACCTCGGTCTTGATGCCGCCGTTGCCGCCGATGTGGATTTCCCAGCCCGAATCTACGGCGATGATGCCCACATCCTTGATGCCGGATTCGGCGCAGTTGCGTGGGCAGCCGGACACCGCCAGCTTGACCTTGTGCGGGCTCCACATGTTGGCCAGCATGGTTTCCAGATCGATGCCCATCTGCGTGCTGTTTTGCGTGCCGAAGCGGCAGAACTCGCTGCCCACGCAGGTCTTAACGGTGCGGATCGATTTGCCATAGGCATGACCCGACTTCATGCCTAGATCTTTCCAGACGTCGACCAGGTCTTCCTTCTTCACGCCCAGCAGATCGATGCGCTGGCCACCGGTCACCTTGACCATCGGCACGGCGTACTTGTCGGCGACATCGGCAATGCGGCGCAATTCGGAGGCATTGGTCACGCCGCCTTTCATCTGCGGTATCACCGAGAACGTGCCGTCCTTCTGGATGTTGGCGTGCGCACGTTCGTTGATGAAACGCGACTGCGGATCGTCCACGGCTTCGCGTGGCCAGGTGGAAATCAGGTAGTAGTTGATGGCCGGCCGGCAGGTCGCGCAACCATTGGGGCTACGCCATTCCAGGAACGAGTACACGGCCTGGTGGGTCAGCAGCTTGTGCTCGCGGATCGCCTGCCGCACTTCTCCATGAGTGCGATCGGTGCAGCCGCAGACCGCCTTGGTTTTGGGTGTTTCCTGGAAGTTGGAACCCAGGCTGTTCATCAGTATCTGTTCGACCAGACCGGTACACGAACCGCAGGAACTCGCCGCCTTGGTGTGCTTCTTGACGTCGTCGATGGTGAACAGGCCTTGCTCGTTGATGGCCTTGACGATGGTCCCCTTGCACACGCCATTGCAACCACAGACCTCGTCGCTGTCGCTCATCGCGCTGGCGCGGTCCTGTCCGGCCGTGCCGGAATCGCCCAGTGCTTTTTCGCCGAACATCAATTGATCGCGACGCTCATCAACGCGGGCGCCGTCCTTGAGCAGCTTGAAGTACCAACCGCCGTCACCGGTATCGCCGTACAGGCACGCACCAATCAGCTTGTCGTCCTTGATCACCAGTTTCTTGTAGACGCCACCAGCCGGGTCCGACAACACGATTTCCTCGCTGCCATCGCCGCCCATGAAATTGCCGGCGGAAAACAGATCGATGCCGGTTACTTTCAGCTTGGTCGAAGATACCGAGCCGCTATAGATGCCGATGCCATAACTGGCCAAGTGGTTTGCACAGATCTTGGCTTGTTCGAACAACGGTGCGACCAGGCCATAGGCGATGCCGCGGTGGCTGGCGCACTCACCCACGGCGTATACGCGCGGGTCGAAGGTCTGCAGCGTGTCGCTGACCACGATGCCGCGTGTGCAATGGATACCCGCCGCCTGCGCGAGCTGCGTGTTGGGGCGAATGCCCGCGGCCATCACCACCAGATCGGCAGGCTCTTCGCTGCCGTCCGAGAACTTCACCGCTCGCACTTCGCCATTCTCGTTGCCCAGCAGTTCGGTCGTGGACGTGTTGAGACGGAACTTCAGGCCGCGATCGGTCAATGAGCGCTCCAGCAGCTGCCCGGCCACGGGATCCAGTTGGCGCTCCAGCAACCACCCGGCCAGATGCACCACGGTGACGTCCATGCCACGCAGCTTCAAACCATTGGCGGCCTCCAGGCCCAACAGGCCGCCGCCGATCACCACCGCATGCCGCTTGGTCTTGGCGGTTTCGATCATGGTTTGCGTGTCGTAGATATCGCGATAGCCGATGACGCCTTTCAGCTCCTTGCCAGGCACCGGCAGAATGATCGGCAGCGAACCGGTCGCCAGCAGCAGGCGGTCGTATTCGGCCTCGGTGCCGTCAGCGGCGATCACTCGCCGCTGCACGCGGTCGATCTTGGTTACCTCCTTGCCCAGATGCAGACGGATGCCATTTTCGGCATACCAGTCCAGCGAGTTCAGCACGATGTCGTCGAAGGTCTGTTCGCCGGCCAGTACCGGCGACAGCAGGATGCGGTTGTAGTTGGGATGCGGTTCGGCGCCGAAGACCGTGATGTCGTACATGTCCGGTGCCAGCTTCAGCAGTTCTTCCAACGTGCGGATGCCCGCCATGCCGTTGCCCACTACGACCAATCTTGGCTTCTTCATCGTTTTGCTCCGGGCAGATGGTGTTTCAAATTTCAGACGCGCGCGGCGCTGACGGCCGACCATTTGTTGCGCCATTGGTGCTTGATGCCGGACAGGAATCCCCATGCCAGCAATGCGACGCCGGCAAACAGCCACAGGCCCAGCGAGTAGCTGCCGGTGTGCTGCTTCACCACGCCCATGCCTGCCGCCAGCAGGAAGCCACCGATGCCGCCGGCCATGCCGATCAGTCCTGTCATCAATCCGATGTCGGTACCAAAGCGCTGCGGCACCAGTTGGAACACCGCGCCATTACCTGCACCCAGGCACAGCAGCGTCAGCACGAACAGCGACACGGTGGCGACCGATCCGCCGATGCCCATGCCCGCCGTCGCCACCAGCACCGCCACCGCCAGATACACCGCCAGCAACGTGCGGGTGCCGCCGATGCGATCAGCGATGACACCGCCGATCGGGCGCATCACGGAACCGGCGAGCACGCAGGCAGCGGTCGCCCAGCCCGCGATCTTGGGATCGAAGCCGAACTGGTCGTGGAAGTAACCCGGCAACGCACTGGCGAAACCGGCGAAGCCGCCGAAGGTTATGGCGTAGAAGAACATGAACCACCATGAGTCGCGATTACCCAGCAACACGCGTCCGTAGTCGGACAGATGCTTGCGTGGTGTGGTCACCGGTGCATCCTTGGCGAAGACGGCGAACACCAGCAACGTCAGCACCAGCGGAATGCAGGCCAAGCCGAACACCGCCTGATAGCCGAACGCCATCGCCAGCATCGGCGCGAACAAAGCAGCGAACACCGTGCCCGAATTGCCGGCGCCGGCAATGCCCATCGCCGTGCCCTGGTGTTCCGGCGGATACCAGCGCGAGGCCAGCGGCAGCGCCACCGCGAACGAGGCGCCCGCCACACCCAGCATCAGGCCCAGCAGCAACACCTGTCCAAAGCTCTGCACGCCCAGCTGCCATGCCACCGCCAGGGCAGCGATCACCAACGCTTGCGCCAGCAAGCCGGTACGTTTGGCACCGATGCGGTCGGCCAGCATGCCCAGGAACAGCCGCAGTACCGCGCCGCACAAGATCGGCACCGCCACCATCATCGCCCGCTGCTGCGTATCCAGTTGCAAGGCCGCAGCCAACTGCACCTGCATGGGACCCAGCAGGTACCACACCATGAAACTCAGATCGAAATACAAAAACGCCGACAACAGCGTGGGCGTGTGTCCGGCTTGCCAGAAAGATCGGTTCATCCGCGCAGTCTCCGAAGGGTTACCGCTGCAACATGCGATCCATCGCGGGCCACGGCGGCTAGTGAGGGGGGAGAAACGAAAAACGGCGTCATCCGATTCGCACCGGAAAGACGCCGTTGTCTTGGTGTTGCCTTGGTAACGCTTGGCGAGCCGCCGTTGGCTTGCCTACAGAATGATTTTTATGGGCACGCCGTTGTGCCCACGAGTTATGGATAGCAATCGCCGTGCCAACTGTTGGCGGCTGCGTCACCGCTCGATCATTGATAACGAATTCAATGGCTTGGGTGAGAAGCGCGGAGTTCAGGGCGAGTCGAACAGCCCATGCGCGCACGCTGCTTGCACAAGCAGCGTGCGTGATTGCACTTTAGTTGTGCGTTGCATCAATGCGGCGCAGAAGACGCTTCTCGTAGAGCCGAGCTTGCTCGGCTGCTCTTCTATCCGAGTGCAGATGGCTTAAAGCAGCGGAGCAAGCTCCGCTCTATAACGCCTCGCCAGGGGACGCTCCTGGTAGAGCCGAGCTTGCTCGGCTGCTCTTCTATCCGAGTGCAAACGGCTTAAAGCAGCGGAGCAAGCTCCGCTCTACGAGGAGCGATCGCCGTCGAACAGAAGATTGGGACGGGTATCGGCGCCCGGCAACGGTACGCCCACCTGCTCCGCCGCTTGGCGGTACGTATCCAAACGGTGCACATTCGCAAGCAATGCATCGTCTTCGCCGGAATCATCCGTCAACCAACCCCAACGCCGGAACTGCTGCAAGAACCAACGGCCATCCGATAGCCAGGGGAAATTGACCTGGCCATTCGCATGGAATCGCAAGCGATGTTCCGCATTGCCGCCGTCGGCCGGCAGCAAGCAGGCGGCAATGCGTTCGGCGGGCAACCCGATCACGTCCGGGTCGGCCAGCCACGCCACCGCTTGCTTTCGGTTTTCAGGTTCATCCAACCAGCGGCACGCCTCCAGCAGCGTGGCCGTCAGGGCGACCGCCAAGTCCGGTTGAAGGGCCGCGAATTCACGCCGGCAGGCCAGCACTTTTTCCGGATGCCCCGGCCAGATCTGTCCGCTACGTATCACGCGTGCGCCAGCGCCCAGCGCTTCGGCCTGCACCGCCCAGGGCTCGCCTGCGCAATAGCCATCCAGTTCGCCACGCGCCAACGCATTGGGCATTTGCGGCGGCGGCAGCGTCACGCCCTGGATCGACGTCATCGGGTCTACACCCTGCGCCGCCAGCCAGTAATACAGCCACATGGCGTGGGTGCCGGTGGGAAAGGTCTGCGCGAACACCGGTCGGCGCGGCAGTGCCGCCAACAGCTCCGGCAACGGCGTGCCCCGTTCCAGTCCCTGCACCAACGGCGGCGACAGCACGATCGCCTGCCCATTCTGATTGAGCGTCAGCAAGATGGCCAACTCGGCTTGCGGTCCGCCAATGCCGGCTTCCACGCCGTAGACCAGACCCGCCAACGCGTGCACCGCATCCAGTTCCCCCGACAGCAGCTTGTCGCGGATCGCCGCCCATGAGGCCTGGCGATGCAACTGCAACTGCAAGCCATGGCGGCGATCCAATCCCAGACGTACCGCCGCGATCAGCGGCGCGCAGTCGATCAACGGCATGAACCCTACTTGCAGGGTTCGCAGTTCACTGTTTTCTTGTCGGGTCATGCGCGTCTCATCCCAGCAGGTCGGCCATGGCGATGATTCGGCGCGCCACGTCCGCCAGCTTCAATCCCTGTTTCATTGCCTGCTGCCGCAGCGCTGCATAGGCTTCGTTTTCGCTCATGCCGCGTTTCTCCATCAGCAGGCCTTTCGCCTGATCGATCAGCTTGCGATCGCCCAGCTGCTGCTGCACTTCGTCCAGCCGACGGCGCATATTCGATTGCTGTTCGAACCGGGCCAGCGCCACCTGGATGATGGGCGACAAGCGCCCGGGCGCCAGACCGTCCACCACATAAGCGGTCACCCCGGCCCCGACTACGGACCGGATCAGCTGGTCGTCGCTGTCGGCCGAGAACATCACCACCGGCCGCGGTGCGTGGTCGTGCATCACCGCCAGTTGCTCCAGCGTGTCGCGCGAAGGTGAGTCGACGTCGATGATCACCACGTCCGGCTGCTGCGATTCCACGACCTTGAGCAAGGTGCTGGCCGAAGCGACTTCCGGCAACACGTCATAGCCGGCCGCCAGCAGCGCTTCGCGCAACTCGCCGATCGGCTTTTCGGTATCGTTGACCAACAGGACGCGCAGCATTGCCAAGGGGGACCAGAACAGGAGTTCGCTCCATGTTGCCATGCAGCATCCCCCGGTGGCGAGCCACCCCTCCCAGTCCCTCAACCGCTCAGGAGCCTTCATGCCGCTGTTTCCGTTGTTCGCCGATCTCTCCGGCCGCGAAGTGCTGGTGGTGGGCGGTGGCGAGGTCGCTCAGCGCAAGATCGAAGCGTTGCTGCATGCGGGTGCGCAAGTACAGGTTCACGCCCATGCGCTGACCGACACCCTGGCGCAATGGCTGGCGCAAGGCCGGCTGCGCCGCCGCGAAGGCGCTTTCGACCCGGCGTGGCTGGGCGAGGTCTGGTTGCTGGTCGCCGCCACCGACGACCACGCCTTCAATGCCACGCTGGCCTCCGAAGCCGGGCAACGCCGACTCCTGGCGAACGTCGTCGACGATGCCGAACTCTCCACCTTCCAGATTCCCGCCGTCGTCGACCGCGAACCCTTGCTGGTGGCGATCTCCTCCGGTGGCGCGGCCCCTATGCTGGCGCGCCATTTGCGCGAGCAGTTGGAAACCCAATTCGATCATTCCCTGGGCGACTTCGCGCGCCTGTTCGCGCGCCACCGCGCGGATATTCGCCGCGCGTTGCCGCAACTGGCGCAACGCAGGCGCTGGTTCGAACGCGTCATCGACGGCCCAGTGCTGCAACTTCTTCGGACTGGACAACCGGAAGCGGCCGAACAGGCTTTCCAATCCGCCCTTCATAGCAGCCAGGACACACCGGCCGCCGGCAGCGTGATGCTGGTGGGCGCTGGCCCCGGCGATCCGGGACTGCTGACACTGAAGGCACTTCGAGCTTTGAACCAAGCCGATCTGTTGGTCTGCGATGCCGCCGTCGGCGACGCCGTGCTCACGCTGGCGCGGCGCGATGCGACGCGGATACCGATGCCGGCTGATGAAGAAACACGGCGAGCTCTGTTGATCCACCACGCCAATGCCGGTCAGCGCGTGGTCTGCTTGAAACCGGGCAATGCCTTTCAGCACGCCCCCAATGATCGCCTGCCACGCGAGCTAGTGGCGCAAGGCATCGCTTGCGAGGTGATCCCCGGCGTTGAAATGGCGGAGCGTAGGTAGCGTGCGCTGTGCGCACGACTGGCATCGAACGCGATCGGCTTCGTGCGCACAGCGCACGCTACTTTCTGACGCACTGCCGGGAAGGACGCGATAAAGTAGTCGCCGGTCGATCAACGAATCGACAGCAGAGAAGAACAACAATGATCAACAACGATGTCATGCGCAGCATTCGCTACATGCTGGACCTGAGCGACAACAAGATTGTCGAGATAACCCAGCTGGTCGATCCGGAATTTCCCATCGACAGAGCGGATGTTCCGGCGTACTTGAAGAAGGAAGAAGAGCCGGGTTTCATCCCCTGTAGCGATCGCGTGCTCGCGCATTTCCTGGATGGACTGGTCATCCACTATCGCGGCAAGGACGAAAGTCTGCCGCAGCGTCCGGTGGAAGACCGCATCACCAACAATGTCGTCCTGAAGAAACTCCGCGTTGCCTTCCAGCTGAAAGACGTGGACATGCATCAGATCTTCGAGGATGCCGGCTTTCCCGTTTCCAAACCGGAATTGTCCGCGTTGTTCCGCCAACCCGGCCACAAGAACTACCGCCCCTGTGGCGACCAGATGCTGCGCAATTTCCTGAAAGGATTGACGCTACGTTTTCGCGGAAACAGCTGAGCAGAAGGGTACTAACCCACCAACGATCCATTGCAAGCGTCGCTCAGGCGCTGCTCGATAGCAAATATGGCGATTACGCCATGGCCAGGAACGACGCGAACCGAAGCCCAAACAGCAACCCGGCGCCGCTCTTCTTTCTCAGACTTACCTTCCATCGGCCTTGTCTTGCAGATGCGCCGGCAGGCGGCAAACCTCGGCCGAACCCGGCGACTTTGCACTGATCACAGCTCGGATTCATGACGAAAGATTTCCTATCGGTGGAGTACAACCCAAGTGTCGGCTGGGTCGCTCCGAGCCATCCGTTCATGTTCATGCCGACGAAAGGAGTTCGCCATGCTGCAGAACCATCCTCTCTACGCTTATCTGCCTGCGAGCGACGTTGCCAGGGCCCGCCGGTTCTATGAGGACACGCTGGGATTCACGCCGGGCGAGGAGCAAGCCGGCGGCGTGACTTACCATTTCGGGGTCGGCACTGCCTGCTTCCTGTACCCCACGCCCAACGCGGGCACATCGCAAGCCAGCCAGGCGTTCTGGCAGGTCGAGGACATCGAGCACGAAGTCGCGGACTTGAAGAAACGCGGCGTGACCCTTGAGCATTACGACATGCCGGGAGCGACCCCGGACAGCGATATCGTGACGGCCGGCGGCGCCAAGGCCGCCTGGTTCAAGGACAGCGAAGGCAACATCCTGGCAGTGATCCAGCAACTCTAGGTGAGGCATGCCTCGGCCGCGCGGGTCGAGCTACGCAATTTCCGCTCCGTAGTTGTCTCGCGAGCTTTCGCCATCTGGAGTGCAAGGCGCTGGGCGCTGGGCCCCGGCCCCCGGCCCCCGACTACGGCATTCGAGGGCAAGCTCTACGCCGGGGTGACGATGGGTTTATTCCGAATAACCCAATCGGTGCGCAATGCCCGAGTTCCCGTTCACTTTACCGTGATCTCGACTCTCGATCCCCGACTCTCGGTTCCCGGCTTTTTCACCGGCGTTTCGCGCCCGCCGCGTAGAGTCGAGGCTCCTCTCTCCAAAGGAGCCCATCATGTCGTTCACTTTCACAGAAGCGCGGTCTGGCGCGTTGCCCTCATGACGCCGCTGGACAAGCCGCTGCGCCGCGAAATCGTCGTTGGCGACATTCACTACACCCTGGTGATCGATCCGGACGGTCTCAAACTTACTGAGAAAGGCAAGCGCAAGGGTGTCGAATTGAGCTGGAAGGACCTGACTTCAGGCGACGCCGCATTGGCCGCCGCATTGCAGGCGTCCGTGCCTACTTCGCGTTGAGTGGCGCTCGCTATATAGGACAAGATTCCGGTGCGCGCACCATGGGATGACGGTGTGCATCACCGCCGTCTGGAAAAATCCGCTCTCGTAGGATGTGATGAGCGCAGCGAATCGCATCTGTCGCGAGCAGCATCGGTGCACTTCTTTTTCCTGCCGCACCTGATGTACTCGCATATCGCCGCTCCGTAATTCTCACTATCTGCGTGACGATTAGAGCCGGGGCAGATCGTGTACCACTAACAGCTGTCGCGCTATTCCAGCGCGCACAAGGAGAGAACTCTCCGTCCTTAAGGAATAGGACCATGGCACGTCATGTGAGCAGGACGGGATACTTGCTTCTGGTGCTCTTGGGATGCATAGGAAATGTCCAGGGAGGCGACACTGCCGGCAAAAGCCCGAACGGCGTCCGCTATCACGGCGGCGACGAGATCGTCCTTCAAGGTTTCCACTGGAACGTGATCCGCACCGTGCCGGCGGGTGCGCAGTTGAAGACCGCGGCTGCGGCGTTGAACCAAGCCAAGGTCAAGCCGATCTACGACATCGTGCCGAATCACAACAACCGCGGCATCGCGTCGTTCCCATGGCGTCGTAGGGCGGGTCGAGACCCGCCGCTCCTGACCTAGGTAGCCGATGGCCGCCCGCACGAACTTACTGCGGCGGGTCGAGACCCGCTCTATGGAAGCGTGAACTTACGCGTGGAGCGTAGTGGCCACAGTGAAGTGAAACGCGCGCCACCTACCAACCGGTAAGCCGCTGACACGCCGTGCACGAGGCCAAGTTTTTCCAGGACGCTCCGCACGCGCCGGAAGGTATCTTTCGGCTCGGCCGTCATCATGAAGAGATTGATCTCTTTTGGACTCTTGTCATAGCCCTCCAGCTCGACCTTATCGCCTAGCGCCTGCTTCAACTCGGCCTCGATGGTCGCGAGAAATCCTTCGTCAGTAAGGGATTTACGCCAGAACTTGATGATGAGTTGATATTGCATCGGCGGATTGTAGCGCGCCACGCAGCTCTTGGCGGCGCCACGTAGAGCGGAGCTGCGCCCCGGGATAGTGCCGCGTCAGTAGCAATGGGGCCGTGGCAACGGGAGGCGATAGCGAATAGCTGCTTAGCGCGCTTCTCGTAGAGCAGAGTTTGTTTCTATCCTCTTGAGCAGCTCCGCTCTACGTCAAACAACCGAGGCGGCGCTTCCCGCTCGTCAGGCGCTAAAACCACCATCGACCGCGATCGCGGCGCCGGTGACGAAGCGGCCACCCTCGCCCGCCAGCAGCGCCACCATGGCGGCGATGTCGTCGACATGGCCATAGCGCCGCAATGCCAGCCCTTGTCGCGCCGCTTCGGCGTCCGGCCCGTTGGCGGGATTCATATCGGTGTCCACGGGTCCTGGCTGGACCACGTTCGCGGTGATGCCGCGGGGACCCAGGTCCTGCGCCAGCCCCTTGCTGAGCCCGACCAGTGCGGCCTTGCTGGCGGCGTATACGGTCATGTTCGGACCGCCGACGCGTTCTCCCAGGCAACTGCCGATGTTGATGATGCGGCCGCCGTCGTGCATATGGCGCGCCGCCGCCTGGGCAGCGACGAACGAAGCGCGCACATGAATTGACATCGTGCGGTCGAAGATTTCCAGCGTGACTTCATCCAGCGGTCCGTAAGGAAAGATGCCTGCATTGTTGACCAGGATATCGATACGGCCAAGTTCTGCCACGGTCCGCTCTACCGCGTCGATGACCGCCCGCGGATCGGCACTATCGGCAGCGATCGCCAGCGCCCGGCGTCCGTATTGTTCGATTGCCGCGGACACGATGCGGGCGTCGTCCGCGGCGCTGGCGTAGGTCAAGGCAACGTCAGCCCCATCGCGCGCCAGACGTTTTGCGATCGCCGCTCCAATGCCGCGGCTGCCGCCGGTTACCAGCGCAACTTTCCCACTCAGTTCTGTCATGTCGCTTCCTTTATGTACCGGTTGGTATCTAATAATGATCGATTGATCTCCAGCGTCAAGAGATTTATGTTCCAACCAGTATGAAAAGGATCGTTCCATGAACGTACGCGGCCGACCCCGCAGCTTCGATCGCGACGCCGCGTTGCACGCGGCAATGCTGGTGTTCTGGCGGCGCGGCTACGAGGGCGCTTCGCTCGGCGCACTGACGGAAGCGATGGGTATCAATAAGCCCAGCCTGTACGCGGCGTTCGGCGACAAGGAAGCGCTGTTTCGCGAAGCGATTGCGCTGTACGAGCGCGAAGAGAACGCAACTGCCCGTGCCATGCGCGAGCAACCCACCGCGCGTGCGGCGGTGGAGGCGATGTTGCGCGACAACGCCGATGCCTATTGCAGTGCGGGCACTCCACGTGGCTGCCTGGTGGTACTGTCGGCGGCCAGCTGCGCGCCAGAACACGAATCGGTGCGAAAGCAACTGGCTGGCAGCCAACGCACAGTGTTCGAAGCATTGCGGCGCCGGCTAAAGCGCGCGGCGAGCGATGGCGAACTGCCGGCGAATACCGATGTTTCGTCGCTTGCAGCCTATTGCGAAACCGTATTGCAGGGTTTGTCACTGCAAGCACACGCTGGCGCAACGCGGGCACGCCTGCAACGTATCGTCGATTACGCCATGGCCGCGTGGGACGTCATGGTTGCCAGCGCTGAACAGCCACCGTTGAAAGCGATTACATCGGCGACCCGCGCCCGGCGCAAGCCAACCCCATAGTATTTCGAAGCGTGGGTGCACCAATCGCGTGCATCACCATGCGCTTCGGTTACCGCATCCGGGGTTCCTGAATCTGCAAGCCGTTTAGTTGCATCCGTCCCTGTTTTGTTCGGCTTCCCTGCTTACACTTGGACTTGGCGCATGGATGCTATAACGCTCCAGCCGGCACCATCGTGTGTACAGGCGGTTGCTCCAGCGCGTGGTGTGTCTCCGGGGAAAATACAAGGCGTCGATGTTGATCAAGAAGAGAAGCTATCGGTTCGGCGATTTCGAACTGGATACGCGTGCGCGTGAGTTGCTTCAGGACGGCCAGCCGGTGGCGTTGGCCATGGTCGCTTTAGATTGCCTGGCCTATCTGATAGAGCACCGCGATCGTCCTGTCGGTCGCGACGAACTCATCTCCGCCGTGTGGGGCCGCACCGATGTCAGCGAATCCACGCTTGCGCACACCATCGTGCGCTTGCGCCAGGTACTTGGCGACAACGGCAACGATCAGCACAGTATCCGCACCGTTCCGCGCCTTGGTTTCCGCTGGATTGCCAACGTTGAAGAAATAACGGAAATCGCCGATACAGCACCCATCAAAGTCCCGGTGCAGGACGTTGCACCGGCCGGCGCGCAGCCGAGTGGCGCGCAGGTGTCCGAACCTAGACGGTCGCTGCCATCGATGCACCCTCGCTGGCGCTGGCTGATGGCGGCACTGCTGGTAGTCGTCTCCGTTACCGCCCTGGTAACGACCAGGCCGCGCCCCGTTCCAGCTCCACGCGTATCCGCACTGGCGCCTGCCGAGCCGTACACGGCATGGGTGATGGTGGCTGAAGTCGACGCGCCAGAGGATTGGGCCTGGTTGCGCCTGGGCCTGATGGACCTGGTGGCGAACCGTCTGCGGCTCGGTGCGTTACCCACCGTACCCAGTGAAACAGCACTGGCGTTGTCGAAGCAGAAACAGGACTCCCGCGGCGCCGCGCCCGATGCCCGGCTCGGCATCTCCCTGCGCGTGCAGCCGCAGGTCGAACACGACAATGGTGTCTGGCGGGTACGTCTGACGGCATATCCGGAGAAGGGCAGCGTTTTGCATGCCAGCGCCCAAGCCAGTGATGTGCTGGTGGCGGCGCGCGAGGCCACGGACGATCTGCTGATCGCGCTTGGACATTCGCCACCGGCGGATGATCGCCGCTCACCCGCGGATCCGGAGAAACTGCTGCAGCAGGTCACCGCGGCGCGGTTGGGGGGCCACTTGCCCTTGGCGGTGGAACTACTGCAGCAGGCTCCGCCGCAATGGCGGGAGCAACCGGAAGTAGCGCTGGTTGCCGCCAAGGTCGATTGCGATCGCGGCGAACGCGAAGCGTGCGAGCAAGGCTTAGCGGCGCTGCTGAAGCAGCTTCCGGCCGAAAAGAACCCGGTGCTGCGTGCCCGCGTGCTGACATCAGTAGGCTGGCTGCACGCCAATCGCGCCGAGTACGATCAAGCCGACAATGTATTGACCGAAGCGCTGGGCCTGTTGCGCGGCCAGAACGCGCCTGGCGTGCTCGGCAATGTCTATTCGCTGCGTGGCTGGGTACGACTGACGGTATCGCGCCTGGATGAAGCGGTGGCGGATCTGAGCCAGGCGCGCCTGGCATTCGTCCGCAGCGGCGACATCCGCGAGATCGCCCGCACGGACCAGCGCCTGGGCGTGGTCGCCGGTCGGCGCGGCCAACCCGGAACAGCACTGGCGTTGCTGCAACGTTCCGCTGACCGTTTTGAAGCTGTCGGTGCCGAAACCGATCTCGCCATAACCTTGATCGCAACCGCCGAAGTCCAGGAGCATCTGCTCGAATTCGAGCAGGCATTGGCAACGACCGACCGCTTCTGGTCGCCACAGTTCGCGCGCGATTGGGGGCGCGCCATCTGCCGCGCTTGGGTGCTGGCGCAGAATGGCCGGCTGCAGGAAGCCGCCGCGATGGCCGAGTTCATTCTTGCCGAAGCGGATCCCACTGAAGAAGCGGCCTTGCGTGCCGAGGCGCAGGTATTGCTCGCCCGGATCGCACTGCTGCGTGGGCAGGTGGACGACGCGATACGGTTAGCCAGAAAGGCCTCGACACCGGTGCTGGAAGACGGCGACCGGCGTGAGTACATGGGCAATTGGATAGTGCTGATCCGCGGCCTGCGCGGTGCCGGTCAGACAAAATCCGCACGGCGCGAAGTCGAGCTTCTACGCGCCTGGGTCGGTACCGCACCGGACGATTGGCAGCGCACCGGCATGATGTTGATGGAAGCGGAACAGGACTGGCTCGAAGGCCAGCGTGAGCCGGCACTGCGTCACTACGCCGAGGCAATGGCCAGCGCCGAACGCCTGGGCGTTCCGGAATGGCTGGTGGCAGTGAGCTATTCGTACGCGCCGGCATTGATCGCGTCAGGACATCTAGAACAAGCCGGCGTGATTGGCGGCCGCATCGGGTCATGGGCCGACCAGGACATGCGCGCGGCCTGGGTGCAGGCACGCCTGCATCAGGCGCTTGGCGATGTGGAGGCCGCGCAGGCTGCGCAACGGGTGGCGAAGCGGTTGGCGGGTGAGCGGAGGCTTCCGTAGCTGTTTTTTATTCTCTTTTTTATTCTCTTGGTGCTGCGGACAGTTCATCGAATCGGATGATCTACGCGCCTGCCGCGGGCCCTACTTTGCTTTGCTCGTGCAAAGAAAGTAGGCAAAGAAACACGCCCCTGGCAGCGCGCCCTTCGGGTGCGTGTCGCCGGTGGGAATTTTCGGAAGGTACATCCATGTACCTGCCGAAAACGCCGCGCGTCCTGCGCGGCGCCCCAAGGGGTTGTACCCACCGGCGCCACCGCGCCTTAAAGGGGACCCCAAGAAGCGAAAGGCAACAGCGAGAGCAAGAGCAAGAGCGAACGGCAAAGTGTCTGCTTTTTGTTGCTGTTGCTCTGGCTTTGCTGTTGCTGTTGCTGTTGCTCTGGCTTTGCTGTGGCTGTGGCTGTGGCTGTGGCTTTTGATCTTCGGGGCCCCGTTTAGGCGCGGCAAGCGGGACGGGTAAAACCCCACAGGGGCGGCGCACAGGATGTGCGTCGTTTTCGGCAGGCACATGGATGTGCCTTCCGAAAATTCCCGGCCCGATTGCGAACCCGAAGGGCGCGCTGCCTGGGGTGTGTTGACCAGCCATTCGGCTGTTGAAAAGCACCTCTTTTGGTTACTTTTCTTTGCACAAGCAAAGAACAGTGACGCCCGCTGCAAGCGCGTAGATCATCAGCCCCGGTGAACGGTCCGCGCCAGCGCCAATAACTAAGAACCAAGAACCACAAGAGCGAAGGGCGAAAAAACCTAGCGCCACCCCGCAACCACTTTCATCCCAGAAAACCCTTCAACCTCTCCTCAACAAAATCCACAAACAACCGCACCTTGCTGGCTGCGTTCTGCCGAGCCGCGGTAACCGCATGAATCGTATGATCAGCCAACCGATAATCCGGCAACAGCTGAACCACCTGACCATCAAGCAGCTCCCGCGTCCAGAACCAGGCCGGCATCACCGCCACACCCAATCCGGCAAGCACAGCATCCTGAAGTGCATCGACCGTGGACAGCGCCAAGCGGCCTTGCACTCGCACACTTACTTTGCCATTAGGCCCTTTGAAGTCCCACACACCCGGGCGCTCGGTGCCGGTGAATATGAGGCACTGATGCCCCGGTAAATCTTCTGGCGCTTTGATTCGACCATCCCGCCGGATGTAATCGGGCGAAGCCACCACGATGCGCCGCGAGATCCCGATGGGCCTGGCGATGAGGTTGGAATCCTTGAGCGACGCCATGCGAAATGCGACGTCGACGCGATCCTCGATCAGCTGCGATAGTTGATCGGATAGCACCAGTTCCATTGAAAGCTGCGGATGTTCCTTCTGCCAATCGCGAAGCGCCGGAATCAGCAGCTTGCGGCCAAAGCCATTCGAGCACGCAATCCGCAACCGACCGCGAAGCCTTCCACGCTCCTGCAATGCGGACTCGCTCGCGCGCTTGAGTTCGAGCATGCGCAATGCGTGCTGCAGGTAGGTTTCGCCCTCTTGCGTGAGACTGATCGCACGCGTGGAGCGATGAAGCAGGCGGCAGCCCAGATGCTTCTCAAGCGCGGCAAGTTGCCGGCTGAGCGTGGCCTGTGTCGTACCCATTGCGATCGACGCGGCCGTGACACTGCCGGATTCCGCGATGGCGACGAATGCCTCGATGTGTTCGAGCAGACCGTTATTCATACGTTTTACTCATAAGTGTTACCCGCCGACGCCGTTGTAATGCGTGTCTTCCGTTTCTACCGTTTCGCCCACCGGGAAACGGACATGTGCCGCGCCCGACTCCACTCGCTTGCGCAAGGCTTACCGCCTGTGCACGAGCTCCATTCCTAATCAATGACTTCGAGTTACCCATGCGCCCACTGATCGGATTGATAGCCGCTCTCGCTTTAAGTTTTGACGTTGCGGTCGCAGCTCCGTCGCCGAGTCCGCAGCTTCGTCTCTACGTTATGGATTGCGGCCGGGCCGAGTTCAAGGATCTCGGGCCGTTTTCGGATACGGGCGATTATGACGGGCATCCCGGAACGCTGATGACCCCGTGCTTTCTCATCCGGCACCCGAAAGGCGACATGCTCTGGGAAGCAGGCCTGGGCGACAAGTACGCGGCGGACTCCGCTGGCGTCGCGCTGCCCAACTACCGCGCCGTCGTGCCCAACACAGTGGAGAGCCAACTCCGCGAGTTGGGGATTGGGTTCGCCGATATCGACTACTTCGCGTTCTCCCACGGCCACCCCGACCATCTGGGCAATGCCCACAAACTGGGAAACGCCACCTGGGTGGTAAATGCGAAGGAGTTGGCCTGGATCGACTCCAAACCCGCTCCGCCGCGTACGAACGCCGCGTTGATCGCCGCGCGTCCTGCGGATAGGACTGTGCTGATCGAAGGGGATCACGATGTGTTCGGCGACGGCTCCGTCCGCATCCTGGCCGCACCCGGACACACGCCTGGCCATCAGGTCTTGCTGGTGCAGCTGCCAAGGCACGGCGCCGTGCTTCTCTCAGGCGACCTGTACCACAGCGAAGAGAACCGGCAGCAACGGCGGATGCCGGTCTTCAATGTGAGCCGGGCCGACACGTTGGCATCCATGGAGCGGATCGAACTCATTCTGCGCAACCGCCCCGCGAAGCTTGTGATTCAACATTCCGTCGATTCCGTAAAATCGCTGCCGCATTCACCGCAGTTCATCGACTGATAAAACACGGTAGGAGCGGCGTCTCGCCGCGAGCTCTTTCCGTCAGATCGCGATGAAAGCGAAGAGCTCGCGCCGAGACGACGCTCCTACATGATTTTTCTGCAGCGCTCCTGGATGGTCGTTGACCGGTCCTGCACTGTCGCGGCGCTCGCCCATCAGTGACTCCGGTGCAGACCAAAGTGTGCCGTCGTTCGAACAATGAGCACATTCCAGCCGCCCTGCATGAGTTCTGCGCCTAGGATGCATGCGTCGCTACCGTGGTCCGGGCCAGGCTAGGACATCTGTTGCGGTCTGCAGGACCGCTCGCCCAGGTTTTTGCTCGCCATCCGGCGCAGGTCAGGATGAGGGGAAGTGCGCTTAAGCATTCCGGGGAGTGCTCCCGCTTCGATTGATCGCGCGCGGATCGCGTGCTCGCACCCGTTTTGAACACAATCAAGGAAATCCATGCCTTTCTCGCGCTCCGCCTTGGGCGGCAACGAAGATATTTCGCAGCTACCGCCGCTATGGCAGCAGTCGATCGTCGATAACGCGCGCGAAGAGGCCGAGCGCGCCCTCGCCCAGCGACGCCTCAAGACGCTTTCTTTCTCCATCGTCACGGCCTTGGTGGCCGGGGTGGTGGCGCGGCCTGCCGCGGTGCAGGCGACCGACTACAAGGATGCGATCACCGGCGTTGCTGGCAATGACAGGACTGGCGGCACGGGTAATTACAATCCTGGCTACGACATCGTCGAACAGGACAGCACGCTGCATTACCGCCTCGCCAACGGCGACAGCGTGGCGCTGGAAGGCGTCGACGGCGACGTGCGGGCAATGTCGATCACCAGCGGCAACCCGCCGGTGGTGATCGACGTGGCCGGCGATGGCTGGCTGGATCTGTCGGCGATCCGCGGCGAGAGCAGCACCGTGGGCAGCGCGGTCGGCATCCTCAACGACGGCAATACGGTCACCGTCAACGGCAACACCAGGATCTCCACCAACGCCGACGACCTGGATTTCGGCATGGTCCGGGGTAACGGTGCGCAAGGGGTGATTGGACGCGGCCGCAGCACCACGATCTTCAACGGCGCCACCGACATCCACGCCCGTACGCAGGGCCATGCGCGTGCGGTCTGGGCCGATAGAACCAGCACCATCATCTTCAACGGCCCGACCACGATCCTGGCCGAGAGCCGCGGCACGCTCGACGCGGTCTACAGCTTCGATGGCCGCATCACCTTCAACGGCGACACCACCATCTCGGCGCTGTCGATCTGGCCCAGCGATAACGCCCATGCCATCTACAACGACGGCGTCGGCAGCCGGCTCACGGTGAACGGCGACCTGTCGCTGACCACGGTCGCGATGGGCTCGACCGCGTTCGGCGTGCGCAACCAGGGGAACATGGAAGTCACCGGCGACACCACGGTCAATGTCCAGGGGCCGCGCTCCACGCACGGGATCGCCAACACGCATTGGCGGGCGCGGATGACCTGGAACGGCGATGTCGACGTGCGCGTACGCAGCGAGGGGCCGGAAAACGGCTACACGCCGTTCGGCAAGCCCTCCGGCCTCAGCAACGACCGCTCGCCCGGTGCGGTGATGACGTTCAACGGCGCCGTCAATGTCGACGTCGCCTCGGAAACGGAAACCTACGGCACCGTCAACAGCGGCCTCATCGACTTCACCTCGCCCACCGCGCCGGTGTCGTTCACCGTCGCCAACGTTTGCAACCCGCCCAACCACCCGAATTGTGCTGATGTTGACGTGTACGGCATCCGCAACTTCGGCACTGTCAACGTCGCCGGCGGCCTGACCGTGTCGACCATCGCTGGCGGCACCGGCGCTGCGTATTCGATCTGGAGCGTGCCGATCGACATCCAGGACGCCAGCGTCACCGTCAACCAGACCGGCGGGCAAAGGGTGCAGCTCGACGGCGACATCCTGACCGCGTCCGATGCGGTCAACGGCCGTACCGGTTCGGTCGACATCAACTTCGACACCGCCGACTCGTGGCTGCGCGGCCTGATCGGCGGCCATCAGACCGATGCCGGCTACACCGTCGGCAAGGCCGACCTGGCGTTTTCCAATGGCGCGGCGTGGGTGCCACAGGGCACCGGTACGCTGAACAACGATTTCGGGTCGGGTTCGCTGACGCTCGGCGGCAATGGCGCGATCGACATGGCGGGCTACTGGGGCAGTTTCGTCCCAGGCGCCGTGCCGGGGCATGGCTATCGCCGCGTGATCGTCGATAGCAGCAATAGCATCACAGGCGCGACCGTAGCGCTCGCCGACGGCGCGACGTTCAAGCTGCTCAGCGATATCACCGGCAAGTCGGGTGCAGCCACCGCCGACCAGATCGTGTTCGGCAGCGGGATCAAGAATTTCTCCGCAACCGGCACTCAAAGAGTTCAGATCGTCTACGACCCCGTGCTGGACGACACTTCGTGGGTCAACGCCGCAGCGATCCGCGACGGAAAATCGATCACTGCCACTTCGCCCATCGACATCGTTGATGCCAGCGCGGCCGCAGGCGGTACCGCTACGTTCTCGGCGGCGGCGGGCGTGAATGGTCAATGGAGCGGTACCTACGAAAACGCCCTTGTGCAATTCACCTATGTGCCGCAGGTGGCCTTGACTGCTGACCGAAAGAAGATAGTGCTGGCCGGCATCAATGTCGTGGGAACCGGCGGTACAGGCGGCACGGGGACTGATCCTGGCACCAATCCTGGTACTGGCACCGGCACTGATCCTGGTACAAATCCTGGTACCGGAACTGGCACCGATCCCGGTACTAACCCTGGCACCGGAACCGGCACCGATCCTGGCACCAATCCTGGCTCTGGAACCGGCACCGATCCTGGCACCAATCCTGGAACTGGCACTGGCACGGACACAGGTGCAGGCATCCTGCCGTCGCAAACAGTACTAACCGCAGCCGACGCCGCGGATAGCGTCATGAATCTGTGGAAGATCAGCGGGCAAACTTCATTGCAACACCTGCGCAATCAGATGCGCGAAGCAGACGCGGATCAGTCCAACGTCTGGGCGAAAGCCACCACCGGCGAACTCACCGCGAGAACCGCGTATTCCCGCCGCTATCGCCAGGACTACAGCAGCGTGACGGTCGGTGCGGACCGCAGCTTCGTGCTGGATTCCGCGTCGGGTTCGCTAGGCTTCACCGCCGGAAAGATCCACTCGACGGCCGATTACACTCAGGGCCGAGGCGATCTGACGGGAACCACGCTGGGGTTTTACGGCCAGTGGAGCGCAGGCAACGGCGCCTATATGCTGCTCGGCGCCAATGCTTCATCGTTGAAGAACCGATACAGGGCAACCGACTCCGAAGGCCGCGCGATCGCCGGCGAGTATCGGACTGAAGCGGGCCAGGTCTATGTTGAAGCTGGCCGCACATTCAAGCTTGCGAACGCCTATTACATCGAACCCCAACTCGCACTGTCCGCCAGTGCGATCCGCGGCAACAAGCACACCACCAGCAATGGTGTGCAGATTGATCAGGACAGGCTCGATACTTCATTCGCACGGGCGGGCGTTACCTTCGGCAAGGCGCTGCACGGGGAGCGGCTCAACGGCAATGTTTATGCGCGGGCATCAGCGCTGCACTACCTTGGCGACAACGTGGACATCACCGCATCCCGGGACGGGGGCAGCATCGTCCCGGAGTCGCTCGACCGAAAAGGCACCGAGGGCGAGCTGTTGGTAGGCGGCGACATCGTCCTGGGCAACGGGCGTACCGGGTTGTTCCTGGAGGCGGCTGGCACCACCGGCGCGGAGACGAAGCAGCATTGGACCATCCAGGCAGGATTCCGGCATAGCTGGTAAGGCGCGTTCAAGCCCGCCTTCATTGAGCATTGAAATCCATCCGGCGGGCTTGAGCCCGCCCTATGATCCTGCCGTTCGTCGAAGTCGCTGCACACGCTCGCATCTCGATGCCGTTAGCCTAAGCAGCCTGGGGCCAACCCCTACGGGAAGCATGACGCATGCTGGATTGGACGAGAAGTCGATGAAACGGCGCAATAATGAAGATGTACAGGCGGCCCATACGATTGTGGCAATGCACGACGGTCGACAAGGTAAGACGTTGCTTGCCTGATGGCGGTGCAGCCTCCGAGTGCAGTACGGAAAGCCTGAAATCGAGGTGTTTGTCGTCCTCGCCAAGAATCAGCTCTGCCGCTTCCTTGCCATAGATCTTGAATATTCCAACGCGATTCTCGTTGTTCTTGGCATCGACAGCCTTGAGATGCTTCGTGGTCTTCAGACCTACACCTGCCACCACCATGTCCCGGATTTTCATGAGGCCGAACATCCAGGGCGGAAGCTGCGAGAAAATGAATCTCGCCAGCACTTCAGGATCCTTCGACGTCCCGCTTGGGAGTTCTATCGAATACGCGTCCGCAAGGTTGACCGTCGCATACAGGGTGGTGACGCGGGATTCGGGTGGAAGCGGTACGGTAGCAACATGGTGCGGTTTGTGCGACATGGCGGGCCCTTGGTGGGTTTGTTTTATGATTTGCCCGAATCGCGCAGCAACGCATCGGACGCCTGGATGCCGGACAGCATCGCCGACGGCACGCCATAGCCGGGAAATGTGGTTTGGCCGGCTAGATACAGGCCGTTGATATGCGTCCGATGAGAGAAGAATTGACCCGGAGCGGCACCAGGCGCGATCCCATATAGCGCACCCTCGTAGAGATGTCGATCTCTGGCGAAGGCATTCGGGTCAATCACACGCACTGTGTCGATCAACAAGGCGGGGAGCTTCTGTTTGAGCCCTCCGATGTGGTTTGCCACAGCCTGCTCCGTCATCGCATCGGTCCAGTCCGATGCCGACACGATGCCACTTACGGGCGCAAAGAATTCGATGACGCCTTTATTTTCCGGGGCGAGCTCCGGAATGGTCGCGGTTGGATTCGTATAGGCCAGCCATCGCGGGATGCCGAGCGCTGCCGCATGCATTCGTCCTTGCTCGGACATCTCCGGAACATGGTTGACGATGAAGGCATCATTGCCGACGCCTTGGCAGCCTATCTGTATCGCTATGGCCCGATGCGACAACGGTGAATGACGTACGCGCTTCAGAAGTGATGCAGGCACCGCATCTTCAGGCAACAGTCGCATCGCCAGTTCAAACCCGGAACAGGTCGCGACGACCTGGTTCGATTCGATCACTTCGCCTGTCGACAGTTCAACGCCGCGTAATTGCCGGTTGGACACCCGCAATCCGCTGACCTGTGCGCCGCAACGGATCAGCACGGAATGCTTTCTTGCCGCCCGATAGAGCGCCGCGGGAATCACCCCCATGCCGCCGCGCGGCAGATGAAATCCTTCTTCCATCAACGCCATGAAGCCGATGATCTGAGTGGCCGGCAAGCGCGCCGGTGCCGTGCCGGTATAGAGCAGCGTCGACGCGACTGCGGCTTGCACATCGGGGTCCCGGAAGTGAGCGGATATCAATCGCTCGACACTGCCGCGCATATGCGGCAGGTATTTCCATAGCCGGCCCAGCACACGTGGCAATGAGGGTTCTGCAGGCAAGACGTCATGGACAAGAGTCTGATAGATCGGGCTCCAGCGCTTCCTCAATCTGGCGAGCTCTTCTCGCAGCTTGAAGGTCCTTTCCCGTGCATTGACGCCCTCCACATAGGATCCGTCCACGCTTGAGAGATGAACCGTAGTGCCATTGTCGAGAACGGTGCGCTGGGGGTTCGCGATGGAAACCAGCGACACTTCGCTATCGAAGTCGATCCCCAACCGACCGAACGCTGCCCTCAGCAAAGAAGGCACTGCAACGTACAGCGCGCCATTGTTGAACGTATATCCATCCATGGTGCGGGTCGAACAGCAACCGCCAATGGCATCGGACGCTTCAAGCACAGTGACCCGCCGCCCCGACCGCGCCAGGTGAAGTGCGGCACTAAGCCCGGCCAAACCGGCTCCCATGACCACCGCTGGGGATTTGTCGCTGCTGGACATTCCTTGAGATTCCCTGGGTACTGTCGGGGCGCGTGATTCCTCTGCGCTTGACCATTATTGAACAATGTTCAACAATGTACATTGTTCAATTTTGAGAAACAAGCATGCCGTCTGTCACTCGGCAGGAGCGCAAGCGGCAACAGACCCGCGACCGCATCGCCAAAGTAGCTTTCGACCTGTTCGAAACGCACGGCTATGACGCGGTCACCATGGATCACATCGCGACAGCCGCCGACGTTGCGCGAGGCACGCTCTACAACCACTTCGCCGTGAAGGAAGCAGTGCTGGCGCACTGGATGCATGCACAACTCAAAATCGATCTCGCACCATTGGTGGTAGAAGTGATGCGCAAGAACAGCTTCAATGGCCGGGTTGCCACGCTGCTGGAAGCATCGGCCGCCTGGTGGGAACAACACCGTCGCTACCTTGCGCCATACATTCGTTACCGGTTCCAAGGTGTCGGGCAGGTGCCGCGAGGCGAAGAGCCGACTTCCAGCCTGGTGACGGCCTACACGATGCTCATCGAACGCGGGCAACAGGATGGCGAAATCCGCCAGGACGCATCAGCCCCGAGGCTCGCACACTATCTGCATTTTCTCTACTTCTCCGCGCTGATGCGTTGGGTGGATGACGGCGATCTTTCGTTGGCGGACGAGTTCGCGGATGTGCTTGAGTTCTTCAATGAAGGTGCGATGGGAACGCGGTGACGCGGCGGCTGCATGCTGGTCAGCGCCTCCAAAGAAGTTCCTCGATCGCCGGCGCTACAAGGTCGCGCCGGCGCGCAGTGATCAAACGGAGATTACTTTATGGTTTTTCGCTTCTACCGTACTGGCGCTTGGTTATGGATCATTACCGGCATCACACACAATCTGTTCGACCTTTTATCGCGCCTGTTCCCATCCGCAGCCAAGGAACCGGTTCGCACCGCTCTGCACAACCTATCCTTTGAGTTTCTCGGCATGCATAGCGACTACTACCAGCTGACCATGGGCTTCAGCCTGGCGATGGGTACATCGATCGCGCTGGCTGGTGTCTTGTTCCTCCTGATCGCTCGCCTGACGACGGATACCGCCGTCAGGGCGCGCCCAGCCTGCGTTGTGGGCCTCGTCGCATCGATGGTCCTTCTCGCACTTTCGGTTACCGTGCTGCAGCTCCCTCCACCCATGGTCACCTTCGCATTGGCAACTCTCGCCTTCGCGGCTGCACTGTTTACTTCGGCACGGAGCGGCGCCATCAGTGCGTAGTCATGGGCCATGTCTGTGAGCCGGGCACAGCCACCCAGAATTTCTTTCCAACATGCCGCCGCCATCACCGCCTTGGGATCTTCCGGCGCGCTTGCGTTCCGCGATTCGTACCCGAGTTGCGATCGGACCGAGCTCACCACGGGCGGCGGCACATTGACCCACTATCGACAGCGCCAGAACTGTCCAGGTGAGGTCAATCGCCTGCAGTGGGGATCGCATCCGGACGGCTCTCCCGACGGCTTGGGCTGGGCGGAACGGTGAGTCGTCAAAGTACCAAAGCTTGAGCTCCGCAGCTGCTCCCATAGGGCGGGCTCAAGCCCGCCGAATGGGAATCATAGGATGTGGCAAGCCGCAGGCGCGTCGCATCGCTCGCGAGTTGATGGTGAGGAGATGTTTCCCTGCTTCGACCATTCGCGATCGATGCGGTTCGCGTTGCTCACCGCATCCTACATAGACGATATAGGCAGGCGAATCCATCGCAACGGCCTAGAGGCGGACAGCGTTAGCGCGGGCGCGGATGTCGGCGAAGGTGTCGTCGTGGAGGATCTTGCCGTCCTCCCAAATCGTCACCATCGCGTCGTCGAAACCGATCGGCTTGTCGACCTGTGCCAACGATTCGGCGTCGGTTGGCACCGGCACGGTACGAAAAGTGCCGTACTCGCGGTGTCGCAGCAGCGTCATGCGGCCGCGTTTACTCTGCTTGTCCTTATCCGTCACCGGATCTTTGTAGACATCAATCCATTGCCCGTTGATACGGACCGCTGAGCACTTGAGTGCGAACTTCTGCGTATCGCGATCCAGCCGCTGCAGCAGCGCGCCTCCCATGCCGAACGCCACGTTGTCGGTGGCATAGCCGGCGCTGGTGATGCGCTCGAGGATGGCGCGGATGCTGGTCGGGTTGATGCCGTCGCCCTGGATCACACGCACGTGGTTGAGCACCTTGTAGCCCTTGCCATTGACGGTGTGGCCGAAGGCTTCATCTAGCAGCTCCAGGCACTGATGCACCACAGCGACCGGGTCGCCCGAGTCGGGGCGGATCACGACGGTGGCGCCGGAGTCGATGACTTCCTGCTTCAGCGTCTTGCCCCAGTGCTCGCGGATGGCGTGGTAGATGTCGTAACTGTCCGACACCACCGCGACGATCGAACCGGGCTTGGCGAACTGTTTCAACATATTGCGGTAGGCCTGCACCTCGTTCTCGCGGCCCCAGCTGGTGATGGTGCTGTGTTCGGCAGCGGGGATGGAGTAGCCAGCCATCGGCTCGTGGTAGTAGGCCTTGGCCACTTGCAGGCCCGACACCGTGTCGGTGCCCAGGAAGTTGACCAGGTGCGCGGCACCGCCGATGGCGGCTGATTCCACGCTGGAAACGCCACGGCTGCCAAAGTCGTGCAGCTTGAACGGCAACTGCCCTTCTGGATCGTCGCTTGTGCGTTCCAGGAACTGGCGGATGGTCTGCTTGGCATGCCAGCTGGTCGTGGCGACGGTCACCGGATACCAGATGCGCAGCAGCATGGTTTCCAGGTAGGACGGAACCCAGTAGGCCTGCGGGTCGGTCGACTCGATGGTCATCAGCGCGTTGTGCGTGGGCACCACCGTTCCCTCAGGCACAGCACGGATGCGGATCGGCAACAAACCGCCGTGATGATCGACGATGTAGCGCCAGCCCGACTCATTGAACGGCTCGCCATGGGCCGCGAACAGATCACGCGCCTCATTGACGTCGGCATGGGTGATCGGCTTGGCCAGGTATTCCTTCAGGATCGCCTGAAGCCCGAAGAAGACAGTGCGGTCGTAGGTGCCACCACGTGATTCAACATAGAAAAAGGTGGCATCGGTTCCCGGCGGATACTGCAGCCAATGGCTGGCTTTGTAGCTGTCGGTGTTGAGCAGCAGGTTATCGAGGCATTGCATGACGGAGGCTCCTTCGCATGAAGTCGAGCATCGTTGTGCGAGCACTTCATTTCAAGTCGCCGATCGATCAGACCAATAGGATGCGGTGAGCAAAGCGAACCGCATCGGTCGCGCCTGCGGAGCACGGAACCTTCCTCCATAACACTGTACGAACGATGCGGTACGCCTGCGGCTTACCGCATCCTACGCCCGCCCTACGAACGCGGGCGCAGCGGTGCGGTCGATCCGCGCACCACCAGTTGCGGCAAAAAACCTTGGTTGCGGGGCGGTGTGGAGTTGCTGCCATAGGCCGGCTGGCGCAAACCGGCGATCAGCAGGCGGGTGGCCTGCCGGGCGATGTCGTCGGTGGCCTGCTTGGCGGTGGTCAATGGCGGCCACGATTGGCGCGAGAACGGACTGTCCTCGAAACCGGCAATGGAAAGCGCATATGGTACGTCGACGCCTGCGGACTTGGCCGCGGCCAGCACGCCGGCGGCGATTTCGTCGTTGCTGCCGAAGATCGCGGTGGGCGGCTCCTGCAACCCGAGCAGCTGCCGCGCGCCACGAAAGCCGTCGTCGAAAGTGAAATCACCGGGCACCACCAACTGCTTGTCGACGTCGATGCCGTAGTCCTCCAGTGCTTTTTCGTAGCCGGCATAACGCTCGCCGCTGGAACGGTGCTGCGGTCCGCCCCATAGAAAGCCGATGCGCTGATGGCCAAGCTGGATCAGATGCTCGGTGATTTCGTAAGCGGCGCCACGATCATCGACGTAGACACACGGCAGGCCGTCGTCCGGCTCCTCGGTCGCGGCGATGATCCGCACCAGTGCGATGCCACGCTCGGCCAACGTGTCGACCAGGTCCTTGCGCTCGGACATCGGCGCGGTCAGCACCAGCCCGGCCAGGCGGGAGCGCTGTACGAATTCGACCAGTTCGTCGGCCAGTGATGGCGAAGTCGAGTCGACCGGTTGGATCTGCAGGCCGTAACCGGTCTCGCGGCAAGCGGCCAGCACGCCCTTCTGCATCGCAATGATGTGATGCGGGTTGGGGTTGTCGTAGACAAGGCCGATCACGAACGACATGCCGTTGCGCAGGTTTCGCGCCGCCGGATCGGGCTCGTAATCGAGCTCGGCGATGGCCTGCGTCACCCGCGCGCGCGTCGCCTCCGCCACCGATGGTTCGTTGTTGATCACCCGGGACACCGTCTTCAGCGAAACCTCGGCGCGTTCGGCGACGTCCCTGATGGTGAATCTGCGCCGGGCGATATCGACGGGCGCTCCCGTTTGGTTCGGGGGCTTGCTGCGTGGGGTCATGAGTTCACGTCCTCAGCAAGCGGTCGCCGACAGCCCCGGCATGCACGGGACGTGCAGATAGATGCCGCAGAAATGCAGCTCTGACCTACGTTGTCATCGCTTCCCACTTTCATCTGCTTCCACTCTCCCTCCAGCGGCGTCCGCGGGCTTGCTTGCGGGGCTTCAACGGATGTTCTGAGGTGTCTACCCTACCGCAAAATGTGAGATTGGAACGATCTAATTCACCTAACTACCAACAAATTTGAGTCCAATTGGCGCTTTCATGTATCTGAACAGGGAACGTTGCTACTTATCCGGTGCTTCCTAGCAAGAACCCATGACAGGTGATTGACAACGTTGTTTAGATCGATCCAAACTCGGGCCAATTATGTGAGAAGCGCCTTTTCGGGCGTCATGGCGGATGCGGGACATGGGAGGAGTTTGTTCGCAATGGTGGGTCCAGCCACAACAGGTTCGCTGGTGAACGGCACGCCTTTCCTTGCCGCTGATATCGGCGGCACCCACGCGCGCCTGGCGCTGGTACGTGCCGGTTCCGCTGGGCAGTCCGTCGAAGTGCTGGCGTTCCAGAAGTACGACTGCACCGACCATCCGTCGCTGGTCGACTTCATCGCCGACTTCCTGGCCGCACATGACGCCAAAGAAGTGGACCATGGCGTGGTCGCCAGCGCCGGCTACGAGTTGGACGACGGCACTGTCATCACCACCAATCTGCCCTGGCCGCTGTCGATCCGCGAGACACGCGAGCACCTCGGCTTCGCCGACCTCCGCCTGGTCAACGACTTCGAAGCCGTGGCTTATGCCGCGGCCGCTCTCCCCGCTGCGGAGACCACTCGCATTGCCGGACCGGACGAAGCCCCAGTGCGCGGTCCGGTACTGGTGCTGGGTCCGGGCACCGGCCTTGGCGCGGCAGTGTGGATTCCCCGCGGTGATCGCCCCTTCGTGCTGGCAACCGAGGCCGGCCAGGCTTCACTGGCGGCCAACAATGGACTCGAACTGGCGCTGGTGGCGCAGCTGTTGAAAGAGCATCAGCACGTGACGATCGAACACGTGCTGTCCGGCCCCGGCATCCTCAATCTGTACAACGCACTAGCGGTGCTGCGCGACGCGGAACCCGTGTGGTCCACGCCAAGCGAGATAACCGCTGCAGCGCAAGCCGGCAGTGACGCGCTGGCGCGCGAAACCCTGAAGACCTTTTGCAGCTTTCTCGGCAGCGTTGTTGGCGATATGGCGCTGACCTACGGCGTGCAAGGCGGCATTCGCCTGGCCGGCGGCGTCCTGCCTCAGATCCGCGACTTTCTTTTGAACAGCGACTTCGTCTCGCGCTACCTCAACAAGGGGCCCATGCGCGCGGCGCTGGAGCGCATTCCCGTGCGTCTGGTCGAACACGGGCAGCTGGGCGTGGTCGGCGCAGCGCACTGGTATCTGAACTAAGCGACATCCGAAACAAGACTTTCAACCGCAACACCACAGACACGGAGGGGGCGCATCCGGCGCCCGGTGGAAATCTAAGGAGCAACAACAGCTCGGCAACAACACAACCACCGCAGCAACCAACAGTATCGATCGGGAGAGTGGCATGAAGTACCGTAAGTCAGCACTATCGGCAGCCATCGTTGCCTGCATAACGTTCAACGCTCACGCGCAGGATGCCACCAGTACCAACGAGCAAGTCCAGCAGCTGGACGCCATCACCGTTACCGGTTATCGCGTCTCCCTTGAAAAGAGCCAGGCGGTCAAGCGCTCGGCCAACTCCATCGTCGACGCCATCAGCGCGGAAGACATTGGCAAGTTCCCCGACACCAACGCCGCCGAATCGCTGTCGCACCTGCCCGGCATCACCGTCGACCGTCAGTTCGGCGAAGGCGAGAAGGTCAGCATCAACGGCACCGATCCTGCACTGAACCGCGTGCTGGTCAACGGCCAGACCATCGCTTCCGGCGACTGGGGCGGCAACCCCACCGACACCAGCGGCCGCACGTTCAACTACACCCTGCTCTCGCCGGAGATCATCAGCTTGATGGAGGTCTACAAGACCCCGGAAGCACGCATCGACGAAGGCTCGATCGGCGGTACCGTGATCGTGCACACCCGCAAGCCGCTGGACCTGCCGAAAAACACCATCCGCGGTTCACTCGGCTATACCTACAACGACCGCTCGGAAGAAGGCAATCCACGCGGTTCGGTGCTGTGGAGCTGGAAGAATGATGCGGAAGACCTCGGCTTCCTGATCTCGGCCACCCGCGACGAACAAAGCATCGCGCGCGCCGGCATCGAATATTGGGGCTACGTCACTGGGTTGCCTGCGACCGCCACGATTACCGGTGAAGGCGACCCCGCCGCGGCAAAGCTGCCGGTTGGCATCAGCAGCTCCTATTTCCGGCAGGATCGCAAGCGCGACGGTCTGCAGACAGCCCTGCAGTGGAAACCCAATGAGCGCAATGAGTTCAATCTGACTGGCATTTACGTCAAAGGCAAATACGACAACTTCAGCCAAGCGCGCTATGTCTGCCCGGCTTGCAGTTTGAGCCAGATCACCAGCGCCACCATTGAGGACGGTTACGTGGTTGCCGCCGATGTCGATGGCGACGCCTATGCGCAGCACGATTTCAACCTGCGCAAGAGCGAAGTGGAGACCCATAGCCTGAACCTGCGCCACGACTACTATGGCGACAACTGGGTGTTCACTACCCAGGGCGGAACCACGGCCGCCAAGGGCGGCAAGGATCCGGAGTACCTGATGAAGACGTTGCTGCTCAGCGGCGGCTTCGACTTCGAATACGACGCCAACCACACGATCGTCAACTACGACAACAACGATGCATCCAACTGGGGTCTGACCCCAGGGCAGCAGTACGGTGGCCAATACTACGAAACCAGCCGCGACAAGGAGCGCTACTTCCAGTTCGACGCCGAGCGTGACGTGGCATGGGGTGCGTTCAACAAGATCCAGATGGGCTACAAGTACACCAATCACGACAACAGCGTATCTTCACGCGGTAACGCGGTGGATGTGGTCAATGCGCTCAATCTCACTGAGATCGCCGGCGGCATGTCACCGGGCGGTCTCTACGACGGCCTGGGAGCCAGCGGAGACTTGACGGATTGGACGACGGCCGATTTGGGCAAGGCGATCGCCTACTTCAATACGCTGACGCCACGCGGTCCTTACAACTACAACTACGGTCCTTCGTTCAGCGTCAAGGAAATCACCACCGCTCTCTACGCGCAGGCGAATTTCGAGGCGGGCAAATGGCGCGGCAACCTCGGCTTGCGTTACGTCGATACGTCGGACAAGTCGCTTTACTGGGTCAACCGCTCCACCGGCGGCTACGATCGCGCACTGGCCAACCGCGACTACAAAAAGGCGCTGCCCAGTTTCAACGTGGCCTACGAGCTCACCGACGACACCGTGGCACGCTTCTCTGCCGCGAAGGTGATCGCACGTCCCCGCTATGGTCAACTGGCAGGCACGCTGGACCTCAATGACGCGGACTTGACTGGTGGTGGCGGCAACGTCGACCTGAAACCCTACGAAGCGACCAACTATGATCTGGCGTTCGAATGGTACTTCGCTCCAAGCAGCATGCTTGCCGCCGAAGTGTTCCGTCGCGACATCACTAACTACGTCGTGACCACCACCACCCGGCAGCAGCTGACGAATCCGATTTCCGGTGTGTCCGGCGTCTATAACATCAGTCGTCCGGTCAATGTCTCCGATGCCACGGCAACCGGCGTTGCGCTGATCTACCAGCACGCGTTCGACAATGGTTTCGGTATCAACGCCAATTACACGTATACCGACACCAGTACCAGCAGCGATCTGTTCTTGCCGTACGTTTCGAAGAACGCTTATACGCTGACGCCGTACTTCGAGAAAGGCCCGTTCAGCGTGCGCGTGAACTACAGCTATCGCTCGGAGTACTTCACCCAGATCGGGCGCGAGCAAGCCACCGTCATGACCGACACGTACAAGCAGTTGGACCTGATCGCCGGCTACGACATCAACGAAATGTTCGGCGTCACGTTCAGCGCAACGAACCTGCTTGACGAAACCTACTACTGGTACGACACCCAAAAGCGCACCCCGCTTGGCCTGTACAAGAGTGGTCGCAACTTCCAGGTAGCCTTCAACTTCAAGTTCTGATGCGGTTCGGGCGGGCCATCGTTCCTTCTACGATGGCCCGCTCTTTTTGTAGATACTGGTACAAACCTTCTTGCCGCTTTTCCATGAGGAGTTCCGTCTGCTTGAGGATTGCTGCCCATGAAGTCGTCTTACGCAGCGTCTGCTGCTGCCATGCAACAACGCGGTTACGCTGCAGCACTGGATTCGTATGCCAGAGGCCGCCCCGCTCGCATTTCCCTCTTTTCCGCCGCCGCGGCAGGATCATCGTCTCCATGAGGCGACTGCCAGCGCATACCGCTGCCAGACCATCGGCCGCAACAAGAACGATGAAGAAGGCGATTGAATGATCATGTCCCCCGTTGATCCCGCACGCACCGGCACACTGGTACGCGTATTCACCCTGCTGCTGGCCGCCGGCATGTTGCTGCCGGGCTGCACGGAGCGCGCCACACCGGCAGCCGCGGCTGCGCCCACGCACGCCGAAACGTTGCCGCTGATTCCCGCGCCGGTCGAAGCCAAACGCGGTGAAGGCCACCTTCAGATCACCGCCAAAACAATCGTATCCATCCCCCAGAACGATGCCCCGGCGCGCGACGCCGCGAATCATTTTGTCCGGCTACTGCACGACACCCATGGTTTGAACCTGAGCGTGCGCGAGGAACCCGCTCCATCACCAGCCAGCATCCGCCTGCAGCTGGACCCACAATCGCCGGTGACCCAGGCCGAAGGCTATGCGCTGGACGTCGATGCGCAGGGCATGCGTATTCGCGCGCGCGACGCCGCCGGTCTGTTCTACGGCGCGATCAGCGCCTGGCAACTGGCGAGCGCTGACCTCGGTGGCGACGCCGCCAAAGCAGGCAATATCGAAATACCGGCCGTGACCGTCCACGACTGGCCGCGCTTTGGCTGGCGTGGCCAGTTGCTCGATGTCGCTCGCCACTTCCATGATGTGGGCACGGTCAAGCACGTGATCGATGCGATGGCTCAGCACAAGCTCAACGTGCTGCATCTGCATCTCACCGACGACCAAGGCTGGCGCATCGAGATCAAGCGCTATCCGAAACTCACCGAGATAGGCGCCTGGCGCACGCCACCGGGCGCGGGCCGCCACGGTACACCGCAGCGCTACGGCGGCTTCTACACGCAGGACCAGATTCGCGAATTGGTGGCCTACGCCGCCGCGCGTCACATCACCATCCTGCCCGAGATCGACATGCCCGGCCATGCACAGGCAGCCGTGGCAGCGTATCCGGAAGAAGTCGGCGTCACCGGCGAACGCCCGCAGGTGGGCGTGGATTGGGGCGTCAATCCCTATCTGTTCGACACCGACGAACGCAGCATGAAGTTCATCGAAGGCGTGCTGGACGAAGTGCTGGAACTATTCCCTTCGCCCTACATTCACATCGGTGGCGACGAAGCAGTCAAGGACCAGTGGGAAGCGTCGCCTGCGGTCCGCGCGCAGATGCGGCAGCTCGGCGTGAAAGACGCGCACGCGATGCAGGGCTGGTTCAACGAACAACTCGCGGCGTATCTGACCGGCAAGGGCCGGCGCCTGATCGGTTGGGACGAGATTCTGGAAGGCGGCCTGCCGGAGAGCGCCTCGGTGATGTCCTGGCGCGGCGTGGAAGGCGCCATTGCCGCCGCCAAGCTTGGTCATGATGTCGTACTCGCGCCGGCTGGCTGGATGTATCTGGACAATCTGCAGACTGACCGTAGTGATGAACCCAACGGCCGCTTGGCGATGTTGTCGATGTCGCGCGTGTATGAGTTGGATCCGGTGCCCGCGGCGCTGACCGCCGACCAAGCCAAGCACGTGCTTGGCGCGCAGGGCGCACTATGGAGCGAATACATTCCGTCGGCCCGCCACGTCGATCATGCGTTGTTCCCGCGCTTGGCGGCGGTAGCCGAAGTGGCCTGGTCACCGATGGCGGCACGCGATTGGAAGAGCTTCCTCGCGCGCCTGCCGGCGCAACTGCAGCGTTACCGTGCGCTGGGGATCGGCTACAGCGATGGTGCTTTCGCCGCCGACATAAAAATCGACGGTGGTCCCAACACCGTGTTGAGCGGCGGCCCGGCCAAGATCGCACTGGGCAATCAGACCGGTTTTGGTCAGTTTCGCTACACCATCGACGGCAGCGAACCGACGCTGAAATCCTCGTCATACAGCGCGCCGTTCCCCGTGACACTACCGGTCACCGTCAAAGCTTCCGTATTCACCGAGGACGGACGACCGCTGGCAGCGACACGCAGTCGAGAGTTCGACCGCCAAGCGCTGCTGAGCGTCGACACCCAGGGTATGCGCAACTGCCATGACGGCGGTCCGCTGGGCCTGCGCGTGCCGCTGCTGCCGGACATGCCGGGCATGGACACACCGGTCTACAACGTCGACCTGTTCTACGCGTGCTGGACCTATCCCCAGGCGCGACTGGACGGTATTGCGAGCATTCGCGTCGATGCCGCGCGACTGGCACGCAACTACGGACTCGCGCACGATCAGTCGAAGGTGCATCAGTATCCGTCGACTACGCCCCAGGGCGAGCTTGAAGTGTTGCTCGGTTGCAAGGGCGAGACGCTGGCCAAAGTGCCGCTACCGGCCGGCGATACCTTGGGCGAACAGTTCGATCTGGAAGTACCGCTGCCGCCGCAAAAAGGCGTCCACGATCTGTGCCTGCGCTTCACCGCACCCATCAAAGGCCCGCTGTACGCGATTGGAGCAGTCCAGCTGATCGAGGCCACCGCACAATCACCACCCGCCCGGCGCTAATTAGGAGCCCGCATGTTCCCGCTACGCCATCGTTCCCGTTTCTGTCGTATTCCGCATCTGGCCGCACTGCTGTGCCTGGCCTTGGCAACCCCGGCCTGGGCCGCGCCGCCCACCACGCGGAATCTCGATGAAGGTTGGCAGATACGGTTGCTACCGGGACAAACGCAGGCGACGGAACATCCAAAAGCAGCAACGTGGCTGCCGGCGCGAGTGCCGGGCACGGTACAGACCGATCTGATTACCGCCGGCGTGGTGCCCGATCCGTTCGTCAGCAACAACGAAGGTGCGATCCAATGGGTCGGCCTGACGGATTGGCAATACCGCGGCCGTTTCAAGGTCGATGCGGCGACCTTGGCGCGCGAGCATGTCGAACTGGTGTTCGATGGTCTGGACACCTATGCCGAGGTCCGCCTCAATGGCAAGCCGTTGTTGAACGCCGACAACATGTTCCGGCGCTGGCGTACTGATGCCAAACCGCTGCTCAAGCGTGGCGAAAACCTGCTCGAAGTGACCTTTCGCTCGCCAATCAAGAAGCTGCAGCCGTGGCTGGCGAAACAACCGTATGCGCTGCCGGGCGGGTACGACTCGGCGTTCGGCGACGAGCCGGATGGTCGGCTGGTTACCACCTACGTTCGCAAGGCGCCGTACCACTTTGGTTGGGACTGGGGTCCGCGCATCGTTACCGCCGGCATCTGGAAGAACGTGCGTCTGGAGGCCTGGGACACGGTGCGCGTGGAAAGCCTGCACATCGCACAGCAACGGGTGGATGCACAGTCGGCACAACTCGAGGCGCAGATCGAACTGGACGCCGGCGTCAGCGGACCGGTGCAGATCGCGCTGGAAGTGCGCGGCCCGGACGGCGCCACGGTGGCGCAAATCGAACGCGATGCGGTGGTCGACCCCGGCAGCAACCGCATCGACCTGCCGCTGCGGATCGCTGATCCCAAGCGTTGGTTCCCGTTCGGCTATGGCGCCCAGGATCGCTACACGTTCACCGCAACGCTGCGCGACGCCGCTGGCGACTCGCACACCATCCAGCGCACGACCGGTCTGCGCACCGTCGAATTGCACCGCGAAAAGGACAAGTGGGGCAAGAGCATGGAGCTCGTGGTCAACGGCATTCCGATCTTTGCCAAGGGCGCCAACCTGATTCCACTGGACAGCTTTCCCCATCGCGTCGACGAAGCACGCATGCGCCGCACGCTGCTCGATGCGCGCGACGCCAACATGAACATGTTGCGCATGTGGGGCGGCGGCCACTACCAGGACGACCGCTTCTACGAACTCGCCGACGAACTGGGCGTCATGATCTGGCAGGACTTCATGTTTGGCGGCGCGATTCCGCCGTACGACGTCGACTTCCGCGAAAACACACGGCGGGAGGCGATCGAACAGGTCAAGCGCCTGCGCGATCATCCCAGCATCGTGATGTGGTGCGGCAACAACGAGGTACAGACCGGTTGGGACCACTGGGGCGATCGGGTCAAGTTCAAGCAGTCGATCGATCCCGAAGAACGCGCCCGCATTGAGCGCGGCATGGTCACGCTGTTCGGCACCGTGTTCCAAGAAGTGGTCGTCGTGCATGATCCGGACGTGCCGTACTGGGCAACATCGCCTGGCACCAATTTCGATGGTGGCGCGGACCTGAGCAACGACGGCGACATGCACTACTGGCAGGTCTGGGGCGGCGACGCCAAGCCAGTCGAAGCGTTTATGGAGGTCAACACCCGCTTCCTGTCCGAGTACGGCCTGCAATCCTTTCCCGACATGCGCACCATCCGGTCATTCGCCGGCCCGCAGGACATGGACCCGGAATCGCCGGTGATGCGCGCGCACCAGAAGTACGACAAAGGCAACGGCAACAAACGCCTGCTTCTCTACATTCGCCGCGAGTTTGGCGAACCCAAGGATTTCGAAAGCTTCGTCTACCTGAGCCAGCTGATGCAGGCCGAGGGCATTGGCCTGGCCGCCTCGTACCTGCGCGCATCGCGCCCGCAGGCGATGGGTTCGCTGTATTGGCAACTCAATGACGTGTGGCCGGGTGCATCGTGGTCCAGCGTGGACTACTACGGGCGCTGGAAAGCACTGAACTATCACGCTCGCCGCTTCTACGCACCGGAGCTTGCCGCCGCGCTGCGCAAGGATGGCAAGACCACGCTGTCACTGGTCTCCGACCGCACCGCCCCGCTCGCCGCACGTTGGCGGCTGCGCGTGCTGGATTTCAGTGGAAAGGAACTGAGCCGCCGTGAGAAGACCACCAGGTTGCCGTCGCTAAGCAGCACACGCGTGGGCGAGTTCACCGATGCGCAACTGCTCCGCCGCGCCGATCCGAAGCGGACTTTTGCAGTGTTCGAACTGCTCGATGGCGAGCGAGTGCTGTCGCGCCAGCTGGTGTTCTTCGACGTCGCCAAAGAACTTTCACTGCCCCCGCCGCAAGTGAGCAGTGAATGGAACGTCGACGGCGACGGCTTTGCGCTGACGTTGTCCAGCGACACACTGGCACGCGATGTCTGGCTGTCGTTTGGCGATCTGGACGCGAGTGTCACGGACAATGCCTTCGACCTGCTGCCAGGCGAACCGCTGACCGTGCGTGTGAGCGGCGAGGTGACGTTGGAACAACTGCGTGCTGCGCTGGAAGTGCGGGATCTGGCTTCCACACTTTCCGGTGCGCCTGCTGAACCTGAGGAGGCAAAATAATGATCCAGTCGTCATCCCCGCGCAGGCCGGGACCCAGCGACTTTGCGCGCGGGAAGAGCAAAAGGCACTGGGTCCCCGCCTGCGCGGGGATGACGGTGTGGGTTGCCGCGCTGACTATGGCATCCACGCCCGTCCACGCGGATGAAGCCGAGACCCGCGCTGCCGCCTTGATAGCCAAGATGACGCGCGATGAGAAAATCGCGCAGACCATGAACGCCGCTCCGGCGATTCCGCGTTTGCGCGTGCCGGCTTACGAATGGTGGAACGAAGGTCTGCACGGCGTTGCCCGCAGCGGCCACGCCACGGTATTCCCGCAAGCCATCGGGTTGGCGGCGACCTGGAATACCGATCTGCTTGAACAAGTCGGTACTGCGACCTCCACCGAAGCGCGCGCCAAGTTCAACATGGCGGGTGGTCCGGGCAGCCATCACAAGCGTTACGAAGGCCTGACCATCTGGTCGCCGAACATCAACATCTTTCGCGACCCACGCTGGGGCCGCGGCATGGAAACCTACGGCGAGGATCCCTACCTCACCGGGCAACTGGCGGTCGGCTTCATTCGTGGCCTGCAGGGCGACGATCCGCAACACCCGCGCACGATCGCAACGCCCAAGCATCTGGCCGTGCACAGCGGTCCTGAGCCGGGCCGCCACGGCTTCGATGTCGACGTTTCCCCGCGCGACTTGGAAGCCACGTATCTGCCTGCGTTCCGCGCAGCGCTGGTCGAAGGCGAAGCAGGCGCGGTGATGTGCGCCTACAACTCCCTGCAAGGCACACCCGTGTGCGCCGCGGACTGGCTGCTCAACGGTCGCTTGCGCAAAGATTGGGGTTTCAAAGGCTTCGTGGTCTCCGACTGCGATGCGCTCTACAACATGACCCAGTTCCACTACTACCGCGCCGACGATGCCGGCTCAGCCGCCGCGGCATTGAAAGCCGGACACGACTTGAATTGCGGCACCACGTACCGCGCGTTAGGCCAGGCGATCGATCGCGGCGAAGTCGATGAAGCACTATTGGACCAGTCGCTGGTACGCCTGTTCGCCGCGCGCTACCGGCTGGGTGAACTGGAGCGGCCGCGACAAGATCCGTACGCGAAGTTAGACGCGGATGACATCGTCACGCCCGCCCACCGCAAGCTGGCGCTCGACGCTGCGCTGCAATCGCTGGTGCTGCTTAAGAACCAGGACGCGACGTTGCCGCTGAAACCAGGCACGCGGTTGGCGGTGATCGGCCCCAACGCCGATGCGCTCGGCGCACTGGAAGCCAACTACCAAGGTACGTCGGTCGATCCGGTAACGCCCTTGCTCGGTCTGCGGAAGCGCTTCGGCCATCAACGCGTGAGCTATGCGCAAGGTGCGCCGCTGTCCTCCGGGGTGCCGGTGATGATCCCGGAAACCGCGCTGCGCAGTGACGGAAAAGTCGGTTTGAAGGGCGAATACTTCGACAATCCCGACTTGGCCGGTAAGCCACGCGTGGTGCGTCAGGATCGCGTGGTCAGTTTCAACTGGGACCAGGTGGCGCCGTCTCCCGGCGTGGACAAGGATCGCTACTCGGTGCGCTGGACCGGCGAACTGCTGCCGCCCGGTCCCGGCGACTACACGTTGGCCGTGCGCGTGGCACGCTGCTTCGACTGCACCGGCCACGACCCCGTGCGCCTGTATGTGGATGACGAACTGGTGATCGCTGGCAACGCGGAAGACAAGCACGTTGCCGCCGGCGTGCACAACGCCGACGGTCGCAACGTCGAAGCGCAACTGCATTTCGACGATGCGCGGCCGCGGCGCATCCGCTTGGAGATCGAACACCAGGGTCAGGATCAAGGACTGCGGCTCGAATGGTTGGCACCGGCGGACGCGCAACTGGCCGAGGCCGAGCGCACTGTCGCACAGGCCGACGCCGTGGTGGCTTTCGTTGGTCTGTCGCCGGATGTCGAGGGCGAGGAACTGAAGGTGGACGTGCTCGGTTTCGACGGCGGCGACCGCAATGCGATCGGTCTTCCACCGATGCAGCAGGCCCTGCTCGAACGCGCCAAGGCCGGCGGCAAGCCGCTGATCGCGGTGTTGATGAGTGGCAGCGCAGTGGCGCTGAACTGGGCACAGAAACACGCCGACGCGATCCTTGCCGCGTGGTATCCCGGCCAATCGGGCGGTACCGCCATCGCACAGGCACTGGCCGGTGATTTCAATCCTGGCGGTCGCCTGCCGGTGACTTTCTACCGTTCGACGAAGGATCTGCCGGCCTACGTGAGCTATGAAATGAAGGGGCGCACGTATCGGTATTTCACCGGTACGCCGCTGTATCCGTTCGGGCATGGCCTGAGCTACACCCACTTCGCCTATGACGCGCCTCAGCTGTCGACGCAGGTATTGAAAGCGGGTGAACCATTGCGTGTAAGCGCGCGAGTGCGAAACAACGGTGAGCGTGCTGGCGACGAAGTGGTACAGGTCTACCTCGAGTACCCGCAACGACCACAGTCGCCTATCCGCAATCTGGTGGGCTTCAAGCGCGTGACGCTGCAACCTGGCGAGTCTCGCGAGGTGGAATTCGAGCTGGATGCACGCAAGCTCAGCGACGTGGATCGCGCAGGTCAACGCGCGGTCGAAGCCGGTGAGTACCGCGTCTTCGTCGGCGGTGGTCAGCCCGGCACCGGCGCACCGGGCGGCGAAGCAGCATTCTCGATCGAAGGCCGGATGCCGCTTCCCAAGTAACTAGGCTCTATCGCGTGCCCTTGTAGAGCCGAGCTTGCTCGGCTGGAGCTTTCCCGGCAAAAAGCAGCCGAGCAAGCTCGGCTCTACAGGGAGCGCGGCAACAGGAGATTTTCCGATATGCCCACCCGTCGCGACATCCTTCAACTTCTTGGCGCCAGCGCAGGCGCCGGTATGCTTCCTGGTGCATTGCCCGTCCTCGCCACTGCGTCGGCTGCGAAAAAGGGCGCTTTCCCCAGCAAGCGTCCACCGAAGGGCGAACGCCGCTTCGTCAGCGCCGCAGTGGAACGCCAACTAGCGCAGATCAAGACACAGATCAGCGATCCCGAGCTGGCGTGGCTGTTCGAGAATTGCTACCCCAACACGCTCGATACCACCGTGCAGACCGGCACACGCGACGGCAAGCCGGACACCTTTATCGTCACCGGCGATATCGACGCGATGTGGCTGCGCGACTCTTCGGCGCAGGTGCATCCCTACCTCCCGCTGGCGAAACAGGACCCGGCGCTGCGGCGGATGCTGCATGGACTGATCCGGCGCCAGTCGTTCTGCATCCAGCTGGACCCTTATGCCAACGCGTTCCTTCCCGATGGCGTGACCCAGCGCCTGGAGTGGTCGGTCAACGACATCACCGAGATGAAGCCCGGCGTGGGGGAGCGCAAGTGGGAAGTCGATTCGTTGTGCTACCCGATCCGTTTGGCGCACGAATACTGGCGCGCCACCGGCGATGCCGCGCCTTTCGATGACAACTGGCGCGAAGCGATGCGCGTCGTGGTGCGCACTTTCCGCGAACAGCAACGCCTGCACGATCGTGGCCCATACAAATTCCAGCGGCCTTCGCCGTTCGCTACCGAAACTTTGGTGTTGGGAGGCTACGGCCAGCCGACCCGGCCCAACGGCATGATCCATTCGATGTTCCGGCCGTCGGACGACGCCTGTCTGTATCCGCTATTCGTGCCAGCCAACCTGTTCGCGGTGACGGTGCTGCGGCAGCTGGCGACGATGAGCGAGGTAATTCATCAGGACAACGACTTCGCTTCAGACTGCCGCGCTCTCGCTGATGAAGTGGAAAAGGCAACGCGCCAGCATGGCGTGATGCGCGACGCCGATGGTCGGCCGTTCTGGGCTTATGAAGTGGACGGATATGGCAACCAATTGTTCATTGATGATGCCAACGCACCCGGCCTGCTGAGTTTGGCCTACCTGGGCTGCTGCGACCGCGACGACCCGATGTTCCAGCGCACTCGCCAACTGGCCTGGAGCGAGCGCAATCCCTATTTCTACCGTGGGCGCGCCGCGCATGGCGTCGGCAGTCCGCACAGCGGCATGGGCACGATCTGGCCGATGGCGATCGTCCAGTACGCACTCGCCAGCGACGACGATGCACAGATCCGCCAGTGCCTGCATTGGCTCAAGACCACTCATTCCAACACCGGCTTCATGCACGAAGCCTTCGATAAAGACGATCCGACGAAGTTCACCCGTGATTGGTTCGCCTGGGCGAACACCCAGTTTGGCGAATTGATTGTGGATCTGGTGCAGCGCAAGCCGCACCTACTTCGCGGTTAACACGCCGTCGGGTTTTGTAGAGCGGAGCTTGCTCCGCTGGGGCATTCCCGCGAAGAGCAGCGGAGCAAGCTCCGCTCTACAAGAACCAAAACACGTACTCAATGCACCACGGAGACATCCAATGACAACCCGACGCGGATTCCTGCAAAGCGCCATCGCTCTCGCGCTGTTTGGCGGCAGTGGGCTGTCCGGTCTCGCGCTCGCGCGTGCCGGCGGCTATGCGATGCCGGCCGACGCGCGCGCCAAGGCCGACCTGACTCGCCATGTCGATGTGTTCATCGGCACCGGTGGTCACGGCCATACGTTTCCCGGCGCCACGCTGCCGTTCGGCATGGTGCAGCTCAGCCCGGACACCTACAACGCGGTCTGGGATGCGTGCAGCGGCTACCACGAGTCGGACGGCTCGATCATGGGCTTCACGCATACGCATCTGTCCGGCACCGGCATTGGCGACATGCTCGACTTCCTGGTCATGCCGCGCACTGGCGAGGTCAGGCTGCAACCTGGCCCGTTGAATGCGCCGGAGACCGGTTACCGCTCGCGCTTCGACCGCGCCGATGAGTCCGCATCACCCGGCTATTACCGGGTGCGCCTGAAAGACACCGGCATCCATGCCGAACTCACCGCCACCGCGCGCGCCGGCCTGCACCGCTATCATTTTCCCAAGGGCAAGCCCGGACACCTGCTGCTGGATCTGTGCCACGGCTTCCAGGACAACGCATCCACGCCGACGCGCGCCACCGACGTGCAGCTGCATGTCGTCGACGAACGTACCATCACCGGCGGCCGCCGCGTCCATCAATGGGCAAAGGGGCGCTACATCTTCTTCGCAATGCGGCTGTCGCGGCCGTTCGCTCGGGCGCAGTTGTATAGCGATGAGAAGCCGCTGACCAAAGAAGCGCGCCAAGCCGGCGGCACCCAGCTGAAGGCGGCGCTGCACTTCCCGGATGCGGGCGATGCGCCGTTGCTGGTCAAGGTCGGAATCTCCGCGGTGAGTGCAGAGAACGCGCTGGCGAATCTCGACGCCGATCTGACGGATTTCGATTTCGCGCGCGTGCACGCCGATGCGGTCGCCGCATGGGAGAAGGAACTGGCGCGCGTGCGTATCGAAACCGACGATGACGCACAAAGGCGCATCTTCTATACCGGTCTGTACCACTCGCTGCTGGCACCGACACTATTCAGCGACACGGACGGCCGCTATCGCGGCATGGACCTGCAAGTGCACACGGCGCCCGAGGGCTACCACAACTACAGCACTTACTCGCTATGGGATACCTATCGCGCACTGCATCCGTTGCTTACCTTGGTGCAGCCCGAACGCGTGCCTGATCTGATGCAGGGCCTGGTGCGCGGCGCGGCGGAATGCCCCGACGGCGTCGGTATCTGGCCACTGCAGGGCGTGGAGACCGGCACCATGATCGGCTACCACTCGGTAGTGGCGCTGGCCGAGGCGCACGCCAAAGGCTTCGACGGCATCGACTACGCCGCCGCTTGGCCGTTGTTCCGCAAGCGCGCGATGGAAGACGACTTCCATGGCCTGCCGTACTACCGCAAGCTCGGCTACGTCCCCAGCGACAAGGTCAGTGAAGCGGCCAGCCGTACCCTGGAATACGCCTACGACGATTGGGCGGGCGCGCACTTGGCGCGTGCGGCCGGCGCCGAAGACGACTATCGCGCACTCGTGGCCCGCTCGCGCAACTACCGCAACCTGTTCAACAAGGACAGCGGCTTCATCCAGCCAAAACTGGAAGACGGCAGTTGGGCTAAGCCTTTCGACCCGCGCGCACTCGGCCATATGAAGCGTTGGCACGACTTCACCGAATCAAACGCCTGGCAGGCCACCTTCCTCAATCAACACGATCTGTACGGCTACATGGAACTGCATGGCGGCCGCGACGGCTTCGTGAGCAAGCTGGATGAACTGTTCACTACAAGTTCCGAGCTGCCGGCCGGTGCGCCGCCGGATATCGATGGCATGGTCGGCCAGTACGCACATGGCAACGAGCCCAGCCATCACGTTGCCTATCTTTATGCGTACGCCGGTCAACCGTGGAAGACTCAAGCGATGGTGCGCCGGTTGCTGCGCGAGCAATACCGCGACGAGCGCGACGGTCTTTCCGGCAACGAGGATTGCGGGCAGATGAGCGCGTGGTACGTGCTCAGCGCGCTGGGCTTCTACCCGGTGGATCCGGTCAGCGCCAACTACGTGATCGGTAGTCCGTTATTCCGCCGCGCCGAACTGGATGTCGGCGGCGGCCGCGTCCTGCGTATCGTCACCCGCCGCAACAGCGCGCAAAACATGTATGTGCAAAGCGTGCGGTGGAATGGCAAGCCGTATACGCGCAGTTGGCTGCGGCACGCCGACCTTGCCGCGGGTGGCACGTTGGAATTCGTGATGGGACCGGAGCCGAATCGGGAGTTTGGATCTGCGCCTGATGATTTGCCGCCGTCGTTTGTTTGAAGGCCGGGAGGTGGGAATTTGGAACCGTCATACCGTGCTTCCCCTTCTCCCTCCGGGAGAAGGTGCCCGAAGGGCGGATGAGGGAATGGCAATGACAAGCGAGCCGAACTCACTACAAGCGGACACGCCGTGCCCTCATCCGTCGCTGCGCGCCACCTTCTCCCAGGGGGAGAAGGCAACATAAGCCGTCAAGTAGTCCATCACTTATGCACAACATCGTAGAGATTTCTATGCGCAACATCCTCATTTCACTCGCCATGGCGCTCGCTCTGACGGCACCGGCCACGGGCACCGCTGCAGACGCCTGGCCCGTGTTCTCCACCCAAGCCACCGACTTCACCCGCGACGGCAAGCCGTACCAAATCGTCTCCGGCGCGATTCATTTCCAACGCATACCGCGCGAGTATTGGAAAGACCGGCTGCAGAAGGCGCGTGCGCTGGGTCTGAACACGGTGGAGACCTACGTCTTCTGGAACCTGGTGGAGCCGCGCCGCGGCGAGTTCGATTTCCAGGGGAACAACGATGTCGCCGCCTTCATCCGCGAAGCCGCCGCGCAGGGCTTGAACGTGATCCTGCGTCCGGGCCCCTACGTCTGCGCCGAATGGGAAGCGGGTGGCTATCCGGCCTGGTTGTTCGCTGAGCCTGGCATGCGCGTGCGCAGCCGTGACCCGCGCTTTCTCGCCGCCAGCGGTGCGTATTTGAAAGCCGTCGCCGAGCAGGTGCGTCCGCTGCTCAATGGTAATGGCGGTCCGATCATCGCAGTGCAGGTCGAAAACGAGTACGGCTCCTTCGACAATGATCGCGCTTATATGCAAGCCAATCGCGATTTGTTCGTGCAGGCCGGCTTCGACAAGGCGCTGCTGTTCACCTCCGATGGCGCCGACATGCTCGCTAACGGCACGCTGCCCGGCACTTTAGCGGTGGTGAACTTCGCCCCAGGCGAAGCCAGGAGCGCCTTCGAAAAACTGGAGAAGTTCCAGCCGGGCAAGCCGCGCATGGTCGGCGAGTACTGGGCGGGATGGTTCGACCATTGGGGCAAGCCGCACGCCAATACCAACGCGAAACAGCAGGCAGAAGAACTGGAATGGATGCTGCGGCAGGGTCATTCGGTGAACCTGTATATGTTCATCGGCGGCACCAGCTTCGGCTTCATGAATGGCGCCAACTTCCAGAACAATCCCAGCGACCACTACGCACCGCAGACCACCAGCTACGACTACGACGCGGTGCTGGACGAGGCCGGGCGGCCGACGGCGAAATTCGCGCTGTTCCGCGAAGCCATCGCACGCGCCACCGGCGTACAGCCGCCGCCGCTGCCGGCATCGCTGCGCTTCGCCACATTGCCACAGGTCGCGCTGCGCGAATCAGCTTCCCTATGGGACAACCTGCCCGCGCCAATCGCCAGCGAAACGCCGCTGCCCATGGAAGCCTATGGCCAGGATTACGGCTACATTCTTTACCGCACCACGGTGACCGGCCCGCGCAAAGGCGAGTTGTACTTGGGCGACGTGCGCGACTACGCGCGTGTCTATCTCGACCGCAAGCCAGCCGGCAGCGTTGAGCGGCGATTGAAGCAAGTATCGGTGGCGCTGGACGTACCGGCGGGAGAACACACCATCGACGTACTGGTGGAGAACAGCGGACGCATCAACTACGGCACGCGCATGGTCGATGGCCGTGCAGGCTTGGTCGATCCCGTGCTGCTGGATGGCGAACGATTACTGGGCTGGCGGGTGTTCCCGCTGCCGATGCAATCGCCCGACACGCTGCGAGGCTGGACCAGGAACAAAGTGGAAGGCCCGGCATTTCACCGTGGTGCTTTGCGCATCGCCACGCCGGCTGACACTTGGCTCGACATGAGCGCGTTCGGCAAAGGCTTTGCCTGGGTCAATGGCCGTAACCTGGGCCGCCACTGGAAAATCGGTCCACCGCGCGCGCTGTACTTCCCAACACCCTGGCAGCGGACAGGCGACAACCAGGTCGTGGTGTTCGATTTGGACAGCGTCGATGACGCCAGTGTGCACGGTATGACAGATCCGATATGGAGCAAGCCTGGAAATGATTGAGGGCCGCATCGAACCTTCGAACCCCAGCGCGGGCTGCCAAATCATCACAGCTCGTCATCCCGGCGCAAGCCGGGACCTAGCGACTTTCCGCCCATCTGGAACGTAAGACACTGGGTCCCGGCTTGCGCCGGGATGACGATAGATTGTTGAGTTCGATTATTTGCGGCCCGTGGCCGCTCCGTCATCAATGAGGTAATCCCCCGATGAACCGTTCCTTCCCATTTCGCCGGCTAACCGCGCTCGCCTTGTACCTCCTGGCCCTGCCACTGGCCGCGGCGCAGAACTTCTCCGATGTGCGGCCATCGCCACAACAGGTGGCGTGGCAGGAGCTGGAATTTGGCGTGATCGTCCACTTCAATCCCAACACTTGGCTGGACCAGGAATGGGGCGACGGCACCGCCAAACCGTCGGTGTTCAATCCAAGCCAAGTCGACCCCACGCAATGGGCGCGCGCCGCCAAGGCCGCCGGCGCCAACTACCTGATCCTGGTCGCCAAACACCATGATGGCTTCGCGTTATGGCCGACCGGGCAGAGCGAGTATTCGGTCAAGAAGAGTCCCTGGCTGGATGGCAAGGGCGACCTGGTGAAGATGACCAGCGAGGCGGTTCGCAAGGAAGGCATGGGCTTCGGCATCTATCTGTCGCCCTGGGACCGGCACGAACCGAAATACGCGGACTCCAAGGCGTACGACAAGTTCTATGCGGCGCAGCTGGTGGAACTGGCGCTCAACTACGGACCGATCACCGAGTGGTGGCTGGATGGTGCCGGCAGCGCCGGCCATGTCTACGACTTCGACAAGTACATCGAGGAACTGCGCACCTACCAACCGAATGCGATGGTGTTCGCCGATACCGCGCTGTTCGAGTACGGCGACATCCGCTGGGTCGGTAACGAAAGCGGTTTTATCGAAGGCGAAAACTGGAACGTGATCGATCGCCACGGCTATCTGCGCTGGCGGCCGGTGGAGGTGGATACGCCAATGCATCACTTCCAATGGTTCTGGCATCCCAACAGCGACAAGACCCTCAAGAGTCTGGATGAGTTGGTGGAGATCTGGGAGAAGAGCGTGGGCCTGGGCGGGCAGTTGGTGCTGGGCATCGCGCCGGATACCCGTGGTCTGCTACCGGATGCCGACGTGCAACGGCTGCGCGAACTGGGCGAAGCAATCCAAGCGCTGTATGGACCGGCGAAGAACTTGGTCCCGGGCAACTTAAAAAGTGCGGGCAACATCGCCGCCGCGGTCGATGGCGACCGCGACACGTTCTGGAGCGCGCCAGACGGTTCGCACCACGCAACGCTGGAGTTGAACTTCAAGCAGCCGGTGACCTTCGACAGTGCCATGAGCATGGAGTGGATCAACGCCGGCCAGCGCGTGCAGAAATACGCGGTGGAAGCGTGGCAGGGCGGCCGCTGGGTGCGGCTGGCGCAGGCGCAAGCCATCGGGCGAATGAAGATCGATCATTTCGCCTCCGTCACCACCTCGCGCGTACGCCTGAACATCCTGTCCAGCTCCGATCCGGTGCACATCCGCGAGTTCCAGCTGTTCAATACGGGCAGGAAGCAGTGAGGTGGGAGGAGATCGGAAAAGACTTCTCGTTTTCGCCCACTTTTTGCGCTCTTCAACAGCCGAATGGCTGGTCAAGGGGGAGGTAAAAGCCGGAGACTTTACCCATTCCCCGTCGCCGCCATTCCTCCTCTCCGCCCTTCTATTTCCCATCTGCATGATGCTCGCGTCTTGCGCCACCCCGCGCGCGTCTCCACCATCACCCATCGTGCTGGAAGAATTCATCGCCGCGCATCCGCCAACGCCGCAAAGCCATGCCTCCACCTTGGTCGAAACCCGCGACGGCACTCTGCTCGCCGCGTGGTTCGGCGGCGAACACGAAGGCGCGGCGGATGTGGGCATCTGGCTCGCCCGTCGTGACACCGGAGGCTGGCAACCACCGCAGCGCGTCGCCGATGGCGCGCAGGACGGCGATCCACCGCAGCCGGCATGGAATCCGGTGCTGTTCCAGCCCGAACAAGGCCCGTTGCAGCTGTACTACAAAGCCGGACCGAATCCTCGGCAATGGTGGGGAATGCTCACCGTATCCGACGACGATGGCACGCACTGGTCGGCGACCAGACGCCTGCCGGACGGCATCCTCGGACCGATAAAGAACAAGCCGCTGCAACTGCCCAACGGCCGCATCCTTGCCCCGAGCAGCAGCGAAGATGAAGCCGGCGGTTGGCGCGTGCACATCGAAACCAGCGACGACAACGGCCTGCATTGGCGGCGCAGTGCCGCGCTCAACGATCCCGCGCAGATCGGTGCGATCCAACCCAGCCTGCTGCGCCATCGGGACGGCCGCCTGCAGGCGCTCGGGCGCAGCAAACAGAATCGCGTGTTCAGCGTCTTCTCCCGCGACGACGGCACCACCTGGGAACCGATGACGTTGCTGGATATCGAAAACCCAAACGCCGGCACAGACGCGGTGATGCTGCGCGACGGCCGCGCGTTACTGGTCTACAACCCAGCAACGAGTGGCAAGGAATGGTGGGACGGCCGCAGCGTGTTGGCGGTGGCGCTGTCGAATGACGGCGTGCATTGGCAGCGTGTACTGACGTTGGAGAACAGTCCCGAGGACGAGTTCTCCTATCCGGCGGTCATCCAGACACGCGATGGATTGGTACACATCAGCTACACGTGGAAGCGGCAGCGGATCAAGCATGTGGTGTTGGATCCTTTTTTGTTGGCACCGTCGAAGGCAAAGGATTTTTCCCTTCTCCCGGGGGGAGAAGGTGGCGCGCAGGGGCGGATGAGGGAATGAGGTATCCGTTTGTAGCAGACTTGGATGGCGAGCTATTGCCATTCCCTCATCCGCCCTCCGGGCACCTTCTCCCGGGGGGAGAAGGGAAAAGACATACAGCCTCTTCTGCGGTAAATCGCTTCCACAAGCGCCGGATGCCGGACCCAATTGGTATGCTCCCGCTCGCTCACGAACGACGCCTGACCACCCGCTTGTTTGGCGGTTATGCTTTGGCAGCCGGGGCTCAGCCGCGCAAGGCCAGTCGGGCCAGTGACGTACGCCACAGAAGCACACCGGCACCCCGCAATAACGACCGCACACGACTTGCAGGCATGTCTTGTTTGCCGCAGGATGTGAGAGATTGGATCGATCTAAAACGGACTTGGTGACGCTTTGGACAAACCGCGCAGAATCACCCTGAACGACATCGCACACGCCTGCGGGGTTTCCCGCGCAACGGTGTCGCTGGTGCTGCGCCGCAGTCCGCTGGTGCATGCCGACACACGCCGCCGGGTCGAGGCAGAAATGCAGCGTCAGGGCTACGTTTACAACCGCGCCGCCGCCAACCTGCGCCAACGCGTCTCCACCACGGTGGCGCTGATCATCAATGATCTGTCGAACCCATTCTTCGCCGAGTTCGCTGCAGGCGTCGACGAGGCGCTCGGCGCCAAGGGCTACGTCACCCTGCTGGGCAGCAGCAACGAGTCGCCCGCACGGCAACGGCAGCTACTGGGTTCGATGGTGGAGCATCATCCCGCCGGGATTATTCTGTCGCCCGCCGAGAACAGCGACGTGGCCGATGTGGAATTGGCGATTGGCCGGCACGCGCCGCTGCTGGTCTTCAACCGCGAACTGACCGGCACGCCGGTTCCGGGTTTCGAATACGACTTCCTGGGTCTCGACAATCGCGCCGGTGCCCGCTTGGCGACCAAACGATTGCTGGAACTGGGGCACCGCCACATCGCCTTCTACGGTGGCCACGCCAATTCCAGCTCCTGTCGCGGACGCCGGCTGGGCTACCAGGATGCGCTGAATGAAGCCGGCATCGCGGCCGATCCACGCTGGATGATCGAAACCACGCCCACCCGCCTCGAAGCCAGTGCGCACGCCGATGCGTTGTTCGCTATTGATCCGGCGCCGACCGCGGCCGTTTGCTACAACGACGCGGTAGCACTGGGCCTGATGCTTGGGCTGACTCGTCTGGGCCGCCATCCCGGCGTCGACTTCGCCGTCACCGGCTTCGACAACATTCCCGAGGCGGCGGTGGGTGTTCCGCCACTGACTACGCTGGATGCCGATCCGCGCGCGCGCGGGCGCCAGGTCGCCGAACTTGTTTTGCAGCGCGCCGCCATGCCATCCATGCCGCGGCGATCGGTGATCGTGCCCGTGATGCTGACCGAACGAGAGAGCACCCCGCATGCGCTCAGCGCCTGAATTTTCCCACCGGCAACAAGAAGTGACCGCCGATCAATGAGCAACGCCAACAACACCATCATCTGCTTCGGCGAAGCGCTGATCGATTTCCTCGCCAGCGAGCCCTCGGAAGGCGAAGCCCGAAGTTTCCGTCAGTTCGCCGGCGGTGCTCCGGCCAACGCCGCGGTCGCCGTGGCGAAACTGGGTGGTCGATGCGAATTCGTCGGCATGCTGGGGGAGGACATGTTCGGCGACTTCCTGCTGCAGAGCCTGCGCGAAGCCGGCGCCGGCGTACGCTACGTCCGCCGGACCGCCGCGGCGAAGACAGCGCTTGCTTTCGTTTCGCTGGACGCGCATGGCGAACGCAGCTTCAGCTTCTACCGTCCGCCCGCGGCGGACCTGCTGTTCCGCGACGAGGATTTCGATGCTGACTGCTTCGCCTCGGCCGGCATGTTCCATGCCTGCAGCAACAGCCTGACCGATGCCGGGATCGCCGAGGCGACGCTGTCGGGCATGGCCCGCGCGCGCTCGGCGGGCGCGCTGGTCAGCATCGACCTCAACCTGCGCCCCGCGCTATGGCCGGACGCAACGCCATCGCTGCCGGTACTCTGGCGCGCACTGGAAGCCGCCGACCTGATCAAGCTGGCGCGCGAGGAACTGGAATACCTGAAGGAAGGTCGCTTTTCCGACGACGACATCGTCACCCGCCTGCTGCGCAATGCGCGCCTGGTGCTGATCACCGACGGCGCCGCGCCGATGCGCTGGTTCGCGCGCGAACGCAGCGGTGAAATGCCAACCATCAAGGTCAAGGCGGTGGACACCACGGCCGCTGGCGATGCCTTCATCGGCGGTTTGCTATTGCGTTTCCAGCGCGAAGGCGTCGATGCGCGCACGTTCGACGCCTTCCTCGCACAGCCGGCGGAACTCGAACGCTGTCTGCGTTATGCCTCGGCCTGCGGTGCGCTGGCGGTCACCCGGCACGGCGCGTTCGCCGCGCTGCCCACGCATGCTGAAGCGGTCGCCCTGCTGGGTGCTTCCGCGGTGAACGCATAGCAATGAGGCCAATCCTGCCGCTGCTTGCATCCAACGATGCACGAACGCGGCAGGTTGTGCGCTGTGGCGTGGGCGACGACAACGTCATCGCCTACGTTCCCGCTGCGGCCGCTCGCATCGCATCAACAAGGCGATGCACCTGGGCGCTGTCGCTACGGGTTTCACCACCCGCCATACCCAACGAGTCCGATGGCGCGAAGCTCATCCGCGTGGGTAACGTTCGCTTGGCCGACGCGTGGAATTCACGTGCGCCAGTCGCTGCCATGAGCGCGCCGATGTTGGCCGCGTCGATGCCAGCGCCCGGCATGATCTCGATACGTCCAGCGGCTTGTTCGATCAATCGCCGCAGGTTGGCGCTACCTTCCATCGCGCTCGCCGCGCCACCGGAACTGAGAACGCGCGTGAAGCCGAAGCCGATGACCGCCTCCAGCGCCGCCGCCGGATCACGGCAGACATCGATGGCACGGTGGAAGGTCAGGTCGAGCTGGCCGGCGGCTGAGACAAATTCACGGCAGCGCGCCACGTCGACGTCACCGTCCGCGGTCAGCGCACCGACCACCACGCCGTCGCAACCGGCGGCGGCACAGTGCGCAATATCAGCCAGTATGGTCGCGTGCTCTTCGCCGGTGTATGCGAAGTCACCAGCACGCGGCCGCACCAGCACATGCATTGGAATGGACAGCTTCTCGCGCACCAGCGCGATCTGTCCTGGCGAAGGCGTCAGCCCACCGAGTTCGAGTGCGGTGCATAGTTCGATACGCGAAGCGCCGCCCGCCTGCGCGGCCAGCGCGGAAGCGAGCGAGTTGGCGGCGATTTCGAGCACATATGTCGCGCTCACTGGGCGCACTCCTGTTCTGCTGGCGTTCCGTTCACTGCGTATCGGCTCTCTGTTGTGGTTCGGATTACGATGATGCCACTGCGGCAGGTGCAACAGGCATTCGCTGGCGGAGATCGGTGATTATGCAGAAGAAGCGCAAAAACAAGGTCCTTTTCCGGATCGATGCTGGCGCCATCCAACACCGGTGCACGGACAAGACCGGCTCGACCATCGCTGCAGCCGCCCTGGATTCGGCTGAGCCATGCAGCGCAAAGTACCAACCAATCGGGAACGACGAATGAAACCGCTACGACTTCTATTGACCGCGCTGCTCTGCGCTGCGCCCTTTTCCGCCGCCCATGCCGATAGCCCAGGCGATTATGTGCCGGAAACCGATCCGCTGGTGGTGCGAAAGCTGGAGCAATGGCAGGACTGGAAATTCGGCTTCATGATGCACTGGGGCCCGTACAGCCAGTGGGGCGTGGTCGAATCGTGGTCGATCTGCTCCGAGGACGTGGAGTGGTGCAAGCGCCCCGAAGGCGAGGCTTACGTGGACTACGTGAAGCGCTACGAGCAACTGCCGACCACCTTCAACCCGGTCAAGTTCGACCCGGAGCGTTGGGCGGATATCGCCAAGGACGCCGGCACGAAGTACGTGGTGTTCACCACCAAGCATCACGACGGGTTCAACATGTACGACACGCGGCAGAGCGATTACCGCATCACCGCGCCGAACGTGCCCTTCCACACCAATCCGCGTGCCGACATCACCAAGGAAGTATTCAATGCGTTCCGCGCTGAAGGTTTCGGTATCGGCGCTTATTTTTCCAAACCCGACTGGAACAACGACAATTACTGGTCGCCACGGTGGGCCACGCCCAACCGCCACAACAACTACGACACACGCAAGCACCCGGAGATGTGGAAGCGTTTCGTCGACTTCACTCACGCGCAGGTCGGCGAACTGACCACGCAGTATGGCCCCGTCGATATCCTGTGGCTGGACGGCGGCTGGGTGCGCCCGACCAGGAATGAAGCATCGAAGGACGCGGCTGGCGTGGCGTGGCCGCAGGACATCGACATGCCGGCAATGACGGCGATGGCGCGCAAGAACCAACCCGGCCTGATCGTCGTCGATCGCGCGGTGGGCGGTCGCTATGAAAACTACCGCACTCCGGAGCAGAAGATTCCCGACGAACCGCTGCCGTACCCGTGGGAAACCTGCATGACCCTCGGCGACTCGTGGTCGTACACGCCGAACGACAACTACAAATCCTCCCGCAGCGTGGTGCAGATGCTGGTCGATGTGGTCGCGAAGGGCGGCAACTACCTGCTCAACGTCGGTCCCGACGCCAACGGCGAACTTCCGCCGGTCGCAGTGGAACGCCTGAAAGAAATCGGTGCGTGGATGAAGGTCAATGGCGAGGCGATCTACGCCAGCCGGTCCGTCGCACCGTATCGCGACGGCAAGTTCCGTTACACGCGACTGAAGGACGGCACTGTGTATGCGATCTATCTGCCAGATGCGAAAGAAACGAAGCTGCCGGCAACGCTGCGCATTCCCGGCCCCGCGCCTGCTGCCGGCGCGGAGGTGAAGCTGCTCGGCAGCGACGCTACGTTGACCTGGCGTCGTGATGGCGACATTACCGTGGTCGAGGTTCCCGCAACGCTGCGCAAGCAGACCGTCAATGCTTATGCCTGGGCTATTCGTTTGCCTGGTGCGGTGACGTCCAACTGAGTCGCGACGGGGGCGTAGCTCGGCAGCGCGCAAGCTGAAGTGCGTCGCACGAAGAGAGCCCGGCTAACGCCGGGCTTTTTTTTGAACCTTGTTTCCTGCGGTGCTCTGGCGGGTAATCGGAAATTCAGCGGAGGCGATGGATGACTTGTGGGAGCGACGTCAGTCGCAACCGGAAACTTCAACTCATGACTGACCAATGGCCGCATGCCATCACCACTCCTACAAGGCAGTCACTGCAAATATCGAAATTCCCACATGCCACCACGAGACTCTCATCAGCACCCTAACGGCACCAAAAACTCCACCGTGGTGACTTCCACCCACTGCCCTTTGCGTAGTGTTTCCACCTGCACGCGAACCTTGCTGATGCCCACATACGTCGGCTGATCGCCTGCCTGCTTCACTGACGCCAGCAGGCCCAACCAATGCGGCGCCGAATCTTCCATTCCCGCGCGCACCAAAGCCGCCTGCGTCGCGACCTTGATCTCTGTCGCACGCGCCGACGGAAAACAACCGGACTCCTGCTCGGTCGGCGAAGGCAGAATAAACGCGTGTAGCCCGGCGGAATCCGCCGGCCTCCATTCCGAAACGCAGTGCTTCCAGTCCACCAGATCGATATGCGGACCGTCATCACCTACGGCGAGGCTGGTTTCGAACTGCACGCGCACGCGGTATTCGCTGCCGGCACTGGCTGGCGTCAGTCGCAGCAACGCGCCGTAGACCTCATCGCCTACTTCCAGCGGCACCTGTTGCGTGCGCGGTACCGGCGCCGCCTGGCGCCAACCGGAGAACACGTGCTCGGCGCCCGGCAGCGAAGGCGAAATCTCGATGGCGGCCAAGTCCGATGCGTGTCCCGAGAACACGGCGCACAACATCGCCGTGCCCAGCATCAGCCGATGGACAACCCGCGACATGGACATGCTCCCCTCCTTCCAGAGTTCCCCGGGCGCATAGTAGCGCGAACCCTAAGGGGGCAGCGCTCCCACAAGGTGGCCGTCTTAGGGCATGATCAAAGAATTCCTGCTTGGAACTCCGGTTAGATCGGCTGCCCCCGATCGACGAGCAAGTAGGACACGAAACCAGTTCTTTCGCTGTCGACGCTGGTCGTCAGCACCATGCTATCCGCCACACTTACACCGAGCTTCTCCGATTTTGTCAGCTGGACAAGCAGAACCTGCCAGTTAGTACGAAGGTTTTCCGTGCCAGCCGCATTCTGGACTGTCATTATTTCGCAGACGTTTGTGGCGCACCGGACAACAGGCCGTGACAAGCCGGAGCTTTCCAGGGGCAAGGCGGATAGGCTTCGGGCAATCGCAAACTCTGCTTGAGGAGCCCATGCTTCATCGCGGGACTCGCGTTGAAACAATGCTATGTAGTCGATGTGACCGGCTTTAGAGCCCTTCTTGTAGTCATCCCTGTTTTTGGTTCTATCCTTGAGTTTTTCGAGCTTCTCAATCTCAGCAACGCTGGGGTCCGCAACGGTACCGGCCCGTTCCAACCCTGACGCTGGAAAGAGAAAGCTCCAGAAGAATGATGCAATCAAGGCTCCGGCAACCTTGTTCCTGGACAGAGCGCTCATCAACGGATCCTCCAACGGACGGCCGCTAAAGCTAGATCGGCGAACGATAAGGCCATGTCAAAGGGTGATTTGGTTGTAGGAGCAACGTCAGTCGCGATGCTTTTAGATGAGGCGGATCCTGATCGCGCCCGAGCGAGGCGATGCGCGATCGCGACTGACGTCGCTCCTACATGTTCATGCAAAAAGAGCCCGGCTCACGCCGGGCTCTTCCTTATGGCAACAACTGATCCAACTACCGCATCAATCAAAGCGGTAAACAACCTCCGCAGCCACCTCACGACCCACTGGATTAGCCACGCAGAAGGCAAAGCCGCCGCACCACTTATCCTGATAGTGATCGTCGAAGATGTTGTTGACGTAGAAATTCAGACGCAACGCGTCCGTGGCCTGGTAGCCGAGACTGGCGTTCCAATAGAACCTGTCCTGGTTGTAGTACTTCACCAGTTCGCTCTGCTGGCCGTAGCTGATGCTGCGTTCGCCTGCGCTGTTCGTGCGCAGATCCGTGCAGTCGGTGGCCACATCGGGGCGGAAACCATTGGGCAGTGCAGTGCAGCCGTTGAAACGGTCGCTGCGGGTGCCCGCGGTCCAGTCCACATACAGCACTGCGGTCCAGGGATCCAATGTCCAGCTGGCGCTGGCGCGGCCGCGATAGCGTATCTGGCGTTCCTGGTCGCGCGTGTTTTCGAAGAGATCGCCCGGGAACTGCGCGATCTTGTAGCTCAGCTGCCGGGTGTAGTTCAACGCGAAGTCGAACGTTCCCAAGCTCTCGGTCTGCAGGCTGTAGCGCGACGCCACATCGACGCCGCTAACGCTTTGCTTGGCCCGATTGATCGGACCGATTTCAACGCGAGTGACCACGCCATTGGCGTCACGCGTCACGCGGCTCAGCTGCAGGTCGCACAGCGCCTGACTGGGCGGTGTCCGCGCCGGCTTGTCGGCGGGCTGCTCACCGGTGATGCAGTAGGCCTCGTCCAGCAGTACCTGATCGGCGCCGACATCGTCGATCGCATCCTCAATGTTGATCCGCCAATAGTCGGCGCTGACGGAGAAATTCTCGAACGCATCCCATACGAAGCCGTAGGTGAGCGAATCGCCGGTTTCGTACAGCAGGTCTTCGGAACCCTGTCGGGCGATCAGCGGATTGTCGATGTGGTATGGGTCGCCTACACCACCCGGGCAATTGCTGGTCTGGCGGTTGGGATCCTGCAAACAGGTCAGGTAATCGACTTGGTCGGCCACGCTTTCACTGGGATCGGCGTAGACGTAGTGCATGTCCGGCGCACGGAAGCTGGTCGCATAGCTGCCGCGCAGCAGCAAGGTGGAGAATGGACGCCATTCCAGACCCACGTTGTAGGTGTTGGCGGCATCGTCGGCTACCGCGTCGTAGCGGTCGTAGCGGCCTGCGGCCGACATAGTCAAACTCTTGAGCAACGGAATCTTGAATTCCACGCCCGCCGCATAGCGCTTGCGCTCGCCGCCGCCAGTCTCGACGTTACCGAACGGCGTTTCGTACGCGGGATTGAGGCCCATGGTGTTGGGATCGGGAGTCAGTTTGTAACCCTGCTCCGCCGCTTCCAGCACGCCGGCGAAGCCGATCGGGCCGGCCCAACCCTCGAACAGATCACCGCTGAGTACAGCGCTGGCCTGGGTGAGCCAGGTGCGTGACTTCTTGTCGCCGACGGCGCGAACGCCTTCATAGTCACTGCGGGACGCGGGGTTCCAGAGCCGGTTGTAGTCGGGTGCGTGGATTTCCAGGCCGCTAGCCGCATCAGTGCCCAACGATGGGCCCAGGAAGAATTCCGTGGCGCGTGTGTTGTGAACGATCGGGAAGAGCTCCTGGATCTCGTACTCGGCGCGGCCGGCCATCACTTCCCAGTCGAAGCGATCGCTGAAGACGGTGCCCCGCAGGCCGGCACTGAAATCCCAGTTGGTTTCCTTGGACTTGGTCAACGCGCGGTCTTCGCCACCGATCTCGCTCGGTGTGAAGTAGCGCAGCAGGCTGCGCTCCTGACCGCTGTCGCGGTCGATGTAATTTTGGCTGCCCCAGGCCGGCATGAAGGTGTTGCTCTTGCCGGTCGAGTCCCAGTACCCATAGGTCGCCCAGGCTTCGACGTTGCCGAACTGCTTGGTGCCGTACAAGTAGAGCGAGAGGTCCTTGCTGGCATTGCGCAACGTCCAATGCTGGAACACGGAACGGTTGGCGCATTGCCAGCCGGTATCGGTTTGCGCACCGCTGAAATCGCTGTAAAGCACGCGGTTGTGCTCGTAAAAATCGCCGCCGAATTGGTCGCAGGCGCCCGTCGGCGGCCTGAGCCGCTGATCATTGGCCACGTCGTAAAGGCGGATGCCGACCTGCGGCGTGTTCGTCGCGCCGCCTTCCCGCACGCCGCCATAGCTCCAAGTGCGGCGCGGCGCATCGTTTTCCTCATCCATGAACGGCCGTTCGTGCGACCACAGCGGCTCGCGGTCGAAGTATTGCAGCGTGTAGACCACGCTCCAGTCCTCGCCAGACCGGCCGCCGGACCAGGAGACGTCGCGTACGTCGCGCCCGCCCTCAGTCGTGGTGCCGTAGCGCGCGCGCAGGGTGTCGCCATCGATGTCCGTCTTCAGGATGACGTTGACCACGCCGGCCACCGCGTCGGAGCCGTAGATCGCGGAGGCACCGCTGGAGAGCACCTCGATGCGATCAACGATGCCGGTGGGGATGTTGTTGTAGTTGGCGAAATTGCTCTTGCCCTGGTACGGCATCGGGTAGTCGGCCACGCGATGGCCGTTGATCAGCAGCAGGCTGCGGCCGGGGCCGAGATTGCGCAGGTTGAGCGGACTGGCGTTGACCGAGCTTTGGCCCCAGTCGTAGTCGTTCTGCACGTTGCCGGTGACCTCGGTCAATGAGCCGAGCGCTTCATAGACCGTGGTGAAACCTTCCCTCCTTATCTGGTCGCCAGTGATGATCGTCACCGGCGCCGGGCCTTCGACCTCCGCGCGCTTGATGCGCGAGCCGGTGACCAGGACTGAGTCCAGCGTCCTCGCATCGTTGCCTTGCGGGGCCGGGGCCTGCTCCTCCGTCGGTTCCGCAGGCGGTTGCTGCGGCGCGTCCTGCGCCAGCGCCATGAACGGTGAAAACAGCGCGACTGCGAGCGCACTCGCCAAGGCGTTGCGATGGAAGATTGAGTGCTGCATGAGTGCCCCCTCCGGACGTTGAAATAGGTCTAAATGGTCAACGCGATGGACAGAATTCCGACCCCGGAACCATCGCGTTCGCTCGACTTAGCGAGATGTCAGCCATGTGACATCGATCCCTCGATGTGGAACATACGCGACAAGATCGTTAAAAAAATGTGGCGTGTATCACCGTTTTAGAACGATCTAAAAACGAATTTCACCAGTGAAAATTTCCAAGCCACCGCCACGTTTCCGCTCACGCGACGTAGACATGCAAGATAGGCAAGCTATGTCTTTCTGTGTCTGTAGGACGCCGCTCCGCGCCCCGGTGGTCCCTCGGTGCGCGCGATCAAGAACGCGCCGCAGCGCGTCCGGGTGGCGAATCGTAAGCACGCATGCGTCGGCCACGCGGGGCCGACCGACGATCCGGAAATCCTTGTAGGAGCGCCGTCTCGGCGCGAGCTCTTCGCTTCTGCCGCAATCTGACAGAAAGAGCTCGCGGCGGGACGCCGCTCCTACAATGTCCTGTAGCGAATCCGCGTAGGTCGGGGATCACGCCCCGACGCCACCACCGCACTCGTGCATGCGTCGGCCACGCGGGGTCGACCTAAAATCCGGAAATCCTTGTAGGAGCGCCGTCTCGGCGCGAGCTCTTCGCTTCTGCCGCAATCTGACGGAAAGAGCTCGCGGCGGGACGCCGCTCCTACAAAATCCTGTGGCGAATCCGCGTAGGTCGGGGCCTCGCCCCGATGCCACCGCGCCCCGTGGCCCCTCGGTGCACGCCGATCAAGAACGCGCCGCAGCGCGTCCGGGTGGTGAACCGTAGCCACGCATGCGTCGGCCACGCGGAGCCGGTCTACGTCCGCCCCGATGCGATCAATGTCTACTTCGTTCCATAAACCGACTTCGCATCCAACAACGCGTCCTGCTTCCCCGCATCGCAAACCGCATAAACAAAACCCGAGTGCAGCGCGAACGCGCCCACCTCGCCCCCCTTGTTCATCGCCAGGAAGCACACCTGCAAGGTCTTGCTGGCTTCCGGGCGCTTGCGCACCACGCGCTCGATCGCCTCGCGGCAGGCATCCATGGGCGAACGGCCCTGGCGCATCAATTCGACTACCAGGAAGCTGGCCGCGTTGCGGATCATTTCCTCGCCAACACCGGAAGCGGTCGCAGCGCCGACCTCATTGTCGACGTACAGCCCGGCGCCGATTATCGGACTGTCGCCAACCCGGCCGTGCAGCTTCCACGCCATGCCGCTGGTGGTGCATGCACCAGCAAGATGGCCGTTGGCGTCGAGCGCCAGAATGCCCAGGGTGTCGTGGTTGTCGCTATTGCCAGGCGTCTTCGCGCGCTCGGCGTTGATCTGGGGCTGGTACTTCGCGGTCTTCAGCCATTCGCGCCAGGCCTGCTTCGCTTCCGGCGTCAGTAGCGCTTTTTTCTCGAATCCCTGTTCGACGGCGAACTGCTGCGCACCATCGCCGACCAGCATGACGTGCGGCGTCTTCTCCATCACCGCGCGTGCGACCGAGATCGGGTGCCCGATATCCTCGAGCGCGGCCACCGCACCGCAGCGGCCGTCGCCATCCATGATGCTGGCATCCAGCGTCAGCACCCCATCCCGGTCGGGATAACCGCAACGGCCCACGGTGCTGTTGCACAACGTACCCTCCGCCCAGCGGGCGCCGGCTTCCACCGCATCCAGGGCGCTGCCCCCGCGCGTCAATACCGGCCACGCCGCCTGATTGGCGCCGACACCAAAGTCCCAAGTCGACACTACCCGCGGGCGCGGCGACGTGGTTGCGGCGGCACCATGTGGCAGCGCCAGCGCGCCACCGGCGAGCAGGGTTGAATGCAAAAAGCGGCGGCGCGTGGTCATGCGAATCTCCGGGGGTGCAGATTGTCTGGGGCGTCCGCAAGCGCGGACGATGAGCCTTGCCCGGCTCATCGTAACGATACTGCTTTTGCTCGTCATGCCCGCGAACGCGGTTGAGAACACAGCGCATGGTTCGAGATTCGGGATTCCCCGGGTTGGATCTCTAGGCTAGCATCGGCCAATCACTGACCACTTCGCAGGTACACCATGCGCCATTGCCTTGCCCTCGACCTGCAGGATGATCCTGATCTCATCGCGCAGTACGAAGCCCATCACCGCGATGTCTGGCCGGAAGTACTGGCACACCTGCGCTCGCACGGTATGCGCGAGCTGGAAATCTTCCGTCTTGGCACCCGCATGGTGATGATCATGGACACCGACGATGCCGTGTTCGACGCCGAAGCGATGGCCGTTGCGGAACGTGCAAATGCGCGTTTGCGCGAATGGGAAACGCTGATGTGGCGCTTCCAGAAGGCGACACCGTGGACACCGGCCGGACAGAAGTGGACGCCGATGACGCCGATCTTCCGTCTATCGGATACGGACGAGAGGCGCGGCACACCATCGGAAAATTGATTTTCGCCGAATCGATTTTCTATCGCTCAAAGCGCTCGCCCATGCTTTAAACCGCCTCCGCGATCACGTGTGCCGGAATGCGGCGACTACCGAGCCGCGACTTTCGTTGCCGCACGGATAGAACGCAAGCTGGAGCAGCAAAGGGCGCGCTGTTCTTTCGTATGTGCCCGGAGAAAACTAAGCGCCAGAACCGCTTTGCTTGGACGGCGCATTGTCATCGTACGACGCCAAAGCCTCCGCATCCTGATTGAACACCGGCGAAGCGAACGGCGCCGGGCCCGGAGTCCTGCCGAACTTGATGGGCCGTGTGACACCTCGATAGGCGCCGACCACCGGGTGTTCGATGGTGGCCACAATGTCTTCCGCCAGCACTTGCGGGTGTTCGAACATGTCTTCCACCCGGCGCGCCGCGGCGCACGGCACTTCATCGCCGAACAAAGCCTCCCATTCCATCGCCGTGTGCGCCGCCAGTGCGACGTGCAGCTGCGGCACGATGTCGGCGGCATGCTCGGCGCGCTTGCGGACGCTGTCGTAGCGCGGATCCTCGGCCAACGCGTTCAGGCCGACCTTGCGGCAAAGCGCCTGCCAGAAACGCGGCGTGTTGGCAGAAATATAGAGATAGCCCTCGCGTGCCGGGTGGATGCCGGTGACTCCGCCAGAACGCATGTCGCGACCGATATCCAAAGACTCGCCTTCCACCCAGATCATCCGCGCCGACTGCATGGTCAACGCGCTGCGCAGCAACGAAACGCCGACGAACTGGCCCAACCCGCTGCGCTCGCGTTCGTACAGCGCCGAAGACACGCCTGCCGCCAACAATGCCGCGGCGTAGTAGTCGACCACCGAGCCGTAGATGATTTCCGGTGCGCCACCACGCTTCCCCTGCAGCGTGCACATGCCGGTCATGGTCTGCAGCACCTGGTCGTAACCGGCCTTGTCCTTCATCGGTCCGGCTTCGCCATACCCGGTCACCGCGCAATAGATCAGGCGCGGATTGAGAAGATTGAGCCGCTCATGATCGATGCCCAACCGCTTGGGTACCGCGGGGCGAAAGTTGTGTACCAGCACATCGGCTTCGCGCACCAGGCGCAGCAGCTTCGCCAGATCCTGAGCATTCTTCAGGTCCAATGAAACGCCGCGCTTGCTGCGGTTCACGCCCATGAACGCGCGGCTTTCGGCCTGCAAGGTGGAAGGATATTGGCGCAGGTTGTCGCCGTCGGGCGGTTCCACCTTCAGCACGTCCGCGCCCTGGTCGGCCAGCAGCGTGCAGCCGTAGGGACCGGCGATGTAGGCACTGAGATCGAGCACCTTGATACCGCTCAGCGGGCCGGCCGGACCCTGGCGCTGGGCGGAGCCAAAAAGCGATGCGTTGTCCGGAGACGTCTTATCCATTAGCGGTAGATCCATCAACCATTGCGACTGTGTCACTGGGCAGTCTGATGCAGGAGTAGACAGCGAAACAGTGCGAATTCATATGTTCTGCTGCCATAAATTCTTGGTATTTGGCTGGTGTGCCACGTAGGAACGCTGTCCTGGCGCGAGCTTCTGCTTTTCCGCCCCGTCGAATGCATGAGCCTGTGCGCGGTGTTACGCCAACGGCGGCACCTCTGCCGACGATGTGCCCGGCGCCAGCGATAACCACGTCAGCCGCCAGGCGCCATCCTCGCGTCCACCGACGCGGTAGTACGGCCAGAACACCAATTCCGGCCGCCCTTCCAGTTTCATGCGAATACCGGGTCCTTCTTCACCCGGCTGCATCGGCAGGACTTCCAACCATTGACCGCTGGGCGCCGAGGGAAGACGCACCGTCTCCTCGGTCTTGTAGCCGTCGACCAGGCCGGTGGCATAGACCAATGGGCCGCGTGTGAGGCCGACGTATTCGTAGCGGAGCACTTCCTGCCTTACCGGCGAGCCATCGGGTGCGCGCGATTCCTGCACATTGCGATGAACGCGACGATGCAGCGTTGGTTGCATCGGGAAGTCGAGGACGATCTCATCGCCTGTTTTCCATTCGCGTTCCAGCCGTACGTAGGTGCCCGCTTCAGCAAAGCTCCGGATCGCCGCACCGTTGATCGCAATGCTCGCATTCGCCGCCCAGGACGGAATCCTCACATCGATTGCGAACTGTGCCGATTGCTCATGCGTCACGGTAATGCGAATGCTGCCATCGAAGGGATAGCCCGTGTCCTGCCGCAGCTCAACGCCACCCGCTTGAGTCAACGCCAGTCGAGCGCGGCCAGGACCGTAAAGATTGATCCGCGCCGCGCCGTCAGGAGAAACGGCATAGGCGATCGCCGGCAGTTCTTCCAGCGCCATGGCGCCGCTGGATTTGCAGCAGCGCCAGTATGTGGTGTGCACGCGCTTGCCGTTGGGAAACGAGTAGTAGCACCAATCCTCGCCATTGGGCGCGTGAGCTCCCAACAGGTCGTTGTACGCGGTGCGTTCTATTTCTTCGGCGTACTTGGCTTCGCCGGTGATCGCCAGAAGTTCGCGGTTGAGCTGGATCCAGGCGAGTATCGAACAGGTTTCAACGTAGGCTTGTGGAAAGAACGCGCCTGCCGGGTTGAAGACTTCACGCGACCGATGCGCCACGCCACCCCAGGGACCGCCGCCCAGCGTGAGGTGGTGGTCGCGGATGTTGTGCCACAGGTGATCCACGGCCTGCGCCAACGCCGCTTCGCCCGTGGCCTTGTGCAGCTTGGCCAACCCCACCAGATTCCACGCCAGTTGGTATGCCTTGCCGGTGGCGATCTCCGATGCATCGGCGCCGGACAACGCGCGCGCCAGCAGCGCCAACATCGGGTTGCGGTCGGCCTGTTCGAGTACGCGTTTTGCCAAGTCCAGGTAGCGTTCTTCGCCGGTGGCGATGTACAGCTCCACCGCCGGGTCCATCAACACCGTCGCGGACATGCCGTGGTGATTGCCCAGGTTGGTGATATCGATGCCGCCTTCGGTCAGCGCATGCCAGCACAGATCGCCGATCCTGCACGCGGCTTGCAGGTATTCCGGTCGCGGAAAATGCTTGTGGACTTCCAACAGTCCGAGAATCAGATAGCTGTGCGTCCAGATATCCCAGGTGCGCACGCTGGGCGCACCGTCCCAGCTGACCGGCTTCGGCGGCTGCGGGCGCATGAATCGACGCTCGGGCGCGTAATTGCCCAGGTATCCGTCGGCTTGCTGCACGCTCACCAGATAGCCGGCGACGCGGTGCAGGTTGTCGATCAGCGCAGCATCCTGTGATCGCGCTGCCGCCTTTGCGGCGGCGTACAGCCATTTTCCAGCGTGTTCGCCGTACCAATCACCTTCCTGGTTATGGGCGGTATGCGCAGGACCGAAGATGGCGATGGCGGGGCTGGTTTCGTCGACGATGAAATGACTGAGCCGGCCGCTGCGGTTGGCTTCCAACGCCGTGCCCAACGGTCCTTCCAGGCGCACGTCGCTCGCGGCCGCAACGCGATCATGGCGATGCGGGCTACTCATTTCGCATCCACCACGCAGCGGAAACCGACCATGCCGGAACGATCCTTGCTGGGCGCCATCAGCAGGTACTTGCCGTGCTGATCCAAGCGGTACGCTTGCGGAAAATACCAATGCGACGTCTGCGGCTGATACGCACTGCCGCCGCGCAGAACCGCAGCGCGGGTGTGGTCGTCGGCGTATTCGTCGGTCCATTGCCACACATTACCCACCAGATCCAATACGCCGAAGGGACTGGCGCCCTGCGGGTGCGCATCCACGTCCGCCGGCGGTCGCAGGCGGCGGCCGCGATTGGTTTCCGGCACGGCATCAGCGCGCCAATCATTACCCCACGGATACAGGCGACCATCGGTTCCCTGGGCGGCGTACTGCCATTCCCACTCGTGCGGCAGTCGTTTGCCGGCCCAGGCGGCGTAGGCGCGTGCGTCTTCGATGGACACCCAGGTGACGGGCTTGTTCTCCCAGCCCGGTTGCGGTGTGCCATCGCGCCAGTCGCGCCAGTCGCGCAGGAAGTTGTGCGTGTCGCGCGGCCGATAGCCGCTGGCGTCCAGGAATACCTTGAACTGAGCGTTGGTCACCGGAACGCGATCGATGTGGAAGGCCTTCATCGCCATGCGCTGACGATGATGGCGACGGGCACTTTTCTCCCAGGGATACTGGAAATCGACGCCTTCCCATGTCTGTCCTTCGATCTCCACACCACCGACGACGAACAGATACTCGCCGGCAGGAATCGTGACCATGCCTTCCGGCGCCTGCGCGGCGGGCGATGTCGCTGCGATGGGCGTGATCTGCTGCGGGATGGCTTGCCAGTGGTTGGATAGCGTGCGCAGCGGCACGCGGGCGAAACCGGCCATCAGCGCCAGGAACGACGACAGGCCTTCGATCTCAACGCCGGCATCCAAAGCGAGCAGTGCGCCAAAGCCGCGTCCCTCCAACGCCATCTCGATGATGGCTCGGCCATCGATCACGCGCGGCTGCAACTCGGCGCCCTGCCAGAGATCGTAGTAGCGCACGCCTTCGCGATGCGGCAGCGCGATCTGCTCGCCCGCCACGTCGTATTCGTTGCGATTGACGATCGTCCACAGGACTTTCCCTTCACCGGGGAAGCGGCTGGCGAACACGCCAGCCTGCAAGGTGGGGAAATACGGCGTCCAATCCTGGCTGACCATCAGCGGCGCGAACTGCCGCTCGATGGTGGCAATGCGGCGTAGCGATTCTGCGTCGCGCGGGGTGAACTGGTTCCAGATGCCCCAGACGTTTTCCCAAGCGTTGTAACCGATGCCGTTGAAGAAGATGTATTGCAGGTCGTGGTTGCGGTCGCGGCCCCAGCGGTTCTCGTAGTTGATCATATGGCGCGGCTCCAGCCACTTGAACTTGGCCACTGGAGGAATCACTTCGTTCGGCGCTTTCTTGCCCCAGCTCTGCACGTTCCAGATCAGGTGCTCTTCCGCGCTGATGGTGGATTCCGGCTGCACCACCACCGGACGGCCGAGCGCATCGCAGGCATCGAAGAACGCACGCGGCACGCCGTTGTAGGTGTCGCCGTTGATGCCGTCCGCGCCGACTTCCTTCACCAGTTTCGCCACCGCGTGCCAATCCGCCTCACCTTGCTCGCGGGTGCCGTTGTCCCACGGCATCGTCGGCAGGAACACCTTGACGCCGCGGCGGTGGAAATCTTTCACCGCGCCACGCAGTCCTTCGATACCACCGGGCAGGTCACGCGCCATGTCGAACTGATTGCGGTCGTCGATGCCGATGTTCGGATAGACGTACCAGAGCAGCACACTGTCCAAGCCGCCGAAACGCTGTTCCAGATCGTCGAGATATCGGTCCACGGTATAGCAGCCGGCCTCCACATCGTAGAAGTAGCGGTCCTCCACCATCATCTGCGCGTGCACGAAATTGCGCTGCGCCCATTGCAGTTCGGGCCGGCGGTAGTTCGCGTCGTCGTAGCCGATCCGGCTGAGGTGTTCGCGCCGCCAATCGCGCAACTCGCTGATCCAGTCGGCGGAGGTGGCGTTGACGTCGATCTTCCAATGGCCGATCTCGGCGAACGGCCAACCCGGCGCCTTGCCCGGGGTAGGCAGATAGCGGCCCGTGGTGACGTGGGAAAACTTGTATTCGGTTTTCACCGGCGGGCGTTCAGAAGCGGGGGTTGAATCCGTGGGGGCGGTCATATCGGAGATTTCTATCGGTCAATTTTTATGGAGTTTGATGAAACTAGGCCATGCCGCAGTATGCGGCCAACCTTGCATAAGCGTCCGGCGAAGGTGCAGGCGCGGTCCGCAGGAAATCCTCAACCTGCACCCGCGTGGGAATGCTGGACTGCGCGCCCAAACGGGTACACGCCAAAGCGGAGGCGGCACTGGCATGGCGCAGCGCATCGGCCAGCTCGGCACCCTGCCCCAGATGAGCCGCCAACACGCCGCAAAACGTATCGCCGGCCGCAGTGGTGTCCACGGCATCGATGACGAAAGCCGGCTGCAGAATGACGCGGCCCTCAGCGCGGGCGTAGCAGCCTCGCGCGCCCAGCGTCACCACCAGGCACGGCACCTGGATACGGGCAATGCCTTCGGCCAAGTCGTTGGTGCCGGTCAGTGCGGCGAGCTCGCCTTCGTTCACCACCAGCACGTCCACCGCTTTCAACAGTTGCGCAGGCAATACTTGCGCCGGCGCGGCATTCAGCAGCACGCGTACGCCTGCGGCGCGCGCAGCCAGCGCGTAAGCCTCCACTGTTTCCAGCGGGGTTTCGAGTTGCAGCAATACATGGCCGATGCTCTCCAGCGCGGGCAGATCCGCCGGGCCCAGCAGCGAGTTGGCGCCTGGCGCCACGGTGATGGCGTTCTCGCCATCCTCCGCCAGACAGATGAAAGCCATCCCGGTCGAAGCAGCCGAAGACCGCACAACGCTCAATGCGACACCCGCCTCGCGCAGCGATGCTTCCAGCGGCGCGGCGAATGCGTCTTCGCCTAACGCCAGCAGCATGCGTGTAAGCGCACCGCCGGCCTTCGCGCAGGCGACGGCCTGGTTGGCACCCTTGCCACCGGGGAACGTTGCGAATTCGCGCCCCAGCACCGTCTCACCGGGCGCGGGCACATGCGGCGTGAGCATGACGAAATCCAGGTTGGCCGATCCGGCAACCAATATATTTTTATGGCGGTCGGCGTGATGCTCGCTCATGGTTCCAAGGCTTCGTAAACCCGGTTATAGAAATCCACGGCGATACGCGGCAGATCGTTCTTCTCGCCATTGGGCAGGTGCTGCATCAACAAGATGGCGATCAGCGTTTCTTCGCGATCGATCGTGAAAGTGGTCGACGCCGCACCGGACCAACCGAACGCCCCGACCGATCCCGCGCGACCACGCTTGGCAGAATCGATGACCACGTATCCGCCAAACCCGAATCCTTCGCCGTCGCTGAACTCGTTGACAGGTGGATCCAGTTGGCCTTGCAACTGATTCGCCATCATCAGGTCGACGGTCTTCCGCTTCAGGATGACGGCACCTTCCAAACGCCCGCCATTCATCAGCATCTGGCAGAACCGCGCGTAATCGCCGGCGGTGGAATACAGGCCGCCCGCGCCGCTGGGATACGGATTGAGCCTGGCGCCGGGGTTGATGGCGCTCGGGCCGTCGTCCAGCATCAACGGGCCGTCGTCGCTCATGCGAGTGATGTCGGCGATGCGATGGCGGTACCGTTCGCGAACCGCGAAACCGGTATCGCTCATCTTCAATGGATCGAGGATGTGATGCTGCAGGTAGGTATCGAAGGATTCGCCACTGACCACTTCGACCAGCCGCGCCAGGACTTCGATGCCGGTGCCGTCGTACTTGAAACGCGTGCCCGGCTCGGTTGCCAGCGGCACCTGCGACAATCGCGACACGAACGTCTTCAGGTCCGGCGAACCATGCAGGTCCGCACGCTCCAGCAGGCGCGTGGCTTCTTCGTACCCCGCGCCTCCGGTGGCAAACCCGGCGGTATGGGTCAGCAGTTGACGAACCGTGATGGGCCGCTGGGCAGGTTCGGTATGCGGCGCGTCCGCGGTGCCGCCGACAAAACGCTGCATCTTCGCGAACTCGGGAAGATGGTGCGAGATGGGATCATCCAAACCGATCCGGCCTTTCTCAACCAACTGCAACACCGCCACCGAAGTGACGGGCTTTGTCATGGAATAGATGCGGAAGATGGTGTCCTTGCGCATTGGCGAAGAACGGACCAGGTCCCGGTGACCATAAGCCTGATGGTCGATGATCTTTCCGTCGCGGATGATGAGCGCCACGGCGCCCAGGTAGCCCTTGTCGCCCACCGCGTTCCGCAGGAGATCGTCCAGGCGCTGCAAGCGTTCAGACGACACCCCTGCGGCTTCGGTCTTGGAGATCGGCAAGGGCGATGTGGATGCAAGCGCTGGCACACAGAGCGCCAGCCCCAGACTAAAAGAGAAAAATCTCGTCTTGCCGGAAGCCCGAAGCCGCCCCCATGCTGGCAGGGCGGCTCCGGCACCGGCAGGCTTAGCCGCCTGCACTGTGAATTGACCGTATCTCAGAAAGTGAGCTCATGAGTGAATGAGATCATGCGCCCGCGGCCGGCGAAGTAGTTCTTGTAGAAGTCCACCTGCGACCAGCTCAGGATGTACTGCTTATCGGTCAGGTTCTCGATACCCAGCGAAAACCGGCCGTACTTCTCCGTCTGATAGTTCACGCCAAGATCGACCAGCGTGTAGCCGTGGGTCCGTTCGGAATACTCGTACTCCGCCCCATCAAACTCACGCACATCGCTGCCGGAAATGCTGCGATCGAGCAACTTTGTCGCGCCCAGCGTGATGTCGCCATTGGGGATGAACTTCCAAACCACCGAGGCCGATATCTTGTCGGGGTTGATGTCGGACACGCCCATCGGCTTGGTCAAACCACCCGCCGGGTAGCGCCCTTCCGAATCGGCGTTCCAGAACGATGTTTTGCCGCGAATGCGCGAGTAGAGCGCGCTTACCTTCCACGCCTCGTTGAATCTCCAGTCGCCGCTGACCTCGACGCCCTTGATGCGGGTTGGCGCACGATTGAGGATGTAGTCCTCGGTAACCGGATCGACGGCCAGCGAAGTACCGAAGTCCGATCTTGAATCATAGTGCGACGCGCTTAGTGAGCCCTTCTCGCCACGCCAATTGAAGCCGAACTCGCGATTGTCGACCACGATGGCCTGCAAATCCCGAATGCGGTCGACCGATTGTCCGGGCTCATTGATATTGCGCAAGGGAATGCCGATATTGGGCAAGCCAAAGCCTTCACCATAGGATCCGAATACCGACCACTCGTCGGTGATACGCCAGATGGCGCCAAGGTTGACCAAGCTTTCGGTGTACTCCACGCCGCCGCCTTGGACAAAGACACTGTTGCGGAACGGTGTGGTGGTGTAGCTGTCGACATGCAGTTCGCCGTCTTCGCGCCGGTATCCTCCGCTCAAGGTCACCGGGCCCAGGTCGTAACTCAGCTGCATGTATGGCGCGGTGCTGGTGTACTCCATCGGCGGCACCCAAACACGATTGGTCAGTGCCAGCCGTTGTTGTGCTTCGTCCTTGACGTAGTCGACACCAACGCGCAATTCCAGTCCAGACACATCGAACAGCGACGAACGGGTCCAGGACGGCCGGACTCCGTACTTCTTGCTGGTGATCTCCGACTGGTCGAAGATCCGCTGCTCTTCGTCGGGAAGCGGCCAGACAAGTTGCCGATCATCGCCATCCTCAGGCAGGTAGCGCATCGCCTGGTCGGCCCAATAGCCGTTGATCATGAAAGTGCCGCCGAACAGATCGCCATGCGTGTACATGAGATTGAATTGTTCGAAGTTGTTGAATTCGGCCTTGCTACCGAAGATGTGGCCGCGTTCAGACGTTATGGGCATGGGCACCGGACATTCCACCGGGTCGTAGCGGCACCCACCGGTCTGGACGTAGTCGCCATTGCCTTCGATCTTGAAGCGGCTATAGCTGGCCTGAAGACGCTGGATGCCGTCTTCGCCAAAATTGATGCCACCCTTGATGAACAGATTGTCGGCTTGCGAGTCGGAGACAGAACCACTGGTGTTCATGCCGATACGGCGGCCGTTGCCGTCGTACGACATGCCGCGGTCGATCACCGAGGCGCCCACGACGAGATCGTAATCATCCTGCTTGCGCATGAAGTTCAGGCCCACCTTCCAGCCCGAACTGTCGCTGGCGAACTGAGTGGAATATCGCGTCAACAGCCGGAACTCGTTGCCTTCCTTGCGCGGTACCGTGGAGAGATAGTTGATGATGCCGCCGGCCGCGCCGATGCCTTCCGACGCCGACGGACCATTGATGACTTCGATGCGCTCGACGATGCCCATGTCGGTGAACGTGGCGCTGCGGCCACCTTCGCGTAGCGGCGATCCCTGCGGCACGCCATCAAACAGCCTCAACGCGATGCGCCCGCGCAGAGTTTCACCGCTGTTGCTCATGGCTTGCGATGATTCGGCGTAGCCCGGCACCGTCCGCGCCAGCACCGCGGTCGCATCTTCGGTGATCAACAGGCTGTGCTTGATTTCTTCTTTCGACACCAGGGTGACCGCGCCTGGAATTTTATCGACCGCCTTGGGGGAGCGAGTGCCGGTGACGATAACCGTATCCAGGTCGGTGGCGGACCGATCTTCATTGCTTTCGCCAGCTGGCTCAACATCGGCAACGGTCGCCTGCTGCGCATGGACACTGGCGCTGACGGCGGCCGCCAGCAGGAATACGCCGAAAGCGGCGGGGACTTGCTTCATGGTCTTTGTCTCGTGATTTTTATGATGGCTATGGAGACGCAGATAACTGAGGTGCGTCTCACCAGTGCGGCATGCGCAAAAAAACAGGCGGCGACGATACGCGCCGATGTGCCAAGCGTTCCTCCCAGACGCTCCAGCCGACAATGCGTAGAGCCTAGGGATTCAATCGAAGTAAAAGAACGGGTCGCGCGTATGTTCAGAGGCTAGTTTTTGTTGCTTACCAAGGTATTTTTGGTTGCGTTGCAGCATTAACTAGCCAGCGATGCCCGCTTGATGATTGTGACTATGCGATGGCCGCCGATATCAGCCCGGATTTCCGCATGGCGGCGCGGCTTTCCTGCAAGAGCACCGTCACCAGGCGAATACGAACAGTTGATCTCGACCACACCATGCCTATCCGGCGTGGCACGCATTCCTGCGGCAGCGGCAGGCGTACCAGGCGCAAACCTTCCGGCCATGGCTGCGCCCAATCGGGTACCAGCGATACGCCCAGCCCGCGGTCGACCATCACGGCGATGGCATTCAAGGCGTTCAGTTCAAAGCGCTCGTGCGGCACGATGCCGACCTTGCGCAGGTATTCGTCCGCCTGCCGACCACCCCATTGATAGCGGTCGTAGCGGATCAGCGGCTCATTGGCCAACAGCTCGTGAGGGTCCCTGTGCGCCATGCTCTCTGGTGCCAGAACGACCAGCGGTTCTTCGCGCAGCAACTGCCAGTTGCAGGTCTTGGGCAACGGGAATGGCGCCTGCAGCACGATGGATGCGTCGAGTTCGCCAAGCTCAACCGCGCGATACAGGTCCGCCGAATAGCCCGGCTTTATAAAGACGTTGATCTGCGGGAACTTGTCCACCATCCGCGCCAGGATGTCCGGCAGCATGCCGGCCAGCGCGGTCGGACAGGCACCCAGGCGCAACTCGCCGGATACCGAACTGTCGTTAGCCACGCTGCGCATATCGGCGACATCGCGCAACAGATCGCGGGCGCGCTGCAGAATGCGGTCGCCTTCTTCGGTCACGCTGACAGTGCGGCCTACCCGGGCAATCAGCGCCACGCCCAACTCCCGCTCCAGGGTGCGTATCTGCTGCGCCACCGCAGCAGGCGTGATATTCAGCAGGCGCGCGGCCGCCGCCATCGATCCACGATCGACAACGGTGACGAAGGTGTTCAGAAACTGGGTATCCACGTCATTCCCCTTAGGGGCTAACAAACCTGATGAAGTATGCCGCGTTGCTTCCCATGGGAACCATGGGTGCCCTTTCTTGTGGGTGATTTTTCCCGCGTGATGTGATGGGAAGGCTTCGCGCCCACGGGACGCTCCTACAAAAAGCGAGTTACCGGCTATTCGCTATCGCCTCCCGTTGCGACGGCCTAATCGCTACCGGGGCTCGGGATTATCGCGGGGCGCGGCCCGATGTCGCGATAGATGGTCAGCCCATCCAGCGAGCGGCGCGGTGCCGGGAACAGCAGGCTGGCGCCGTAGCCGATGACGATGCACAGCAGGATGGAGATGGCCAGATAGAAATACGGATGCACCAGATTGACCGACCACGCCAAGGTGGTCAGCACGATGCTGCTGCCGATGCCGATGGCCACGCCGGGCGAGTTCGCGCGCCGGGTAAACATGCCGAGCGTATAAGCGCCCGCGAATCCGCCACCTAACAGTCCTGCCAGTTCGATCGACACATCGAACAGAGAATGGATGTCGTAGCGCGACAGCAGCAGCGCGATGCCGATACCGAACAGACCGACCAGGACGCCCATGATCTCGGCGAACAGCACGCTCTTCTTCGGTGTCGGGTTCTTGGCCAGCTTCTCGTAGAAATCCACCGATACCAACGTGGAAACGCTATTGATGATGCTGGACAGCGTGGACATGGCGGCAGCGAAGATGCCGGCGATGATCAGCCCGGTCACGCCCATCGGCAGTTCGGCCGCGATGAACAATGGGAATGTGGCGTCGATGGGCAACAGTGGATTCATCCGCTCCGGATGCGTCTTGTAGTAGACGAACAACGCGGTGCCGATCATATAGAAGAAGAATCCGCCGGGAATCATGATGGCGGCGAAGGTCCAGATGGAGCGCCCGGCTTCCTTGTCCGACTTGGTCGACAGCACGCGCTGCATCAGCACCTGGTCCTTGGGGAAGGTGAGCACCACATCGAACACCACCAGGAAGATGAATCCCCACACCGTGGCCTTGGTCAGGTCGAAGCTGAAATCCAGCACTTTCATCTTGTCTTCGGCCAGCGCGGTGGTGAGGAATTCCGGCACGCCGCCGTTGAGGTTGTAGATGATGAAGCCGATAGCGAAGATCGCGCCGCCGAACATCACGAACACCTGCACGAAGTCCGTCCAGATCACCGCTTTCATCCCACCCAGCGTGGTGTAGATGATGGTGAAGACACCCATGATCATGATGCTCCACACCACATCGATACCGGTGATGGTGGCGATGGCCAGCGACGGCAGGAACAAGATGATGCTCATGCGGCTGCCGATCTGCATCAGGATGCAAAGCGCACTGGCCAACATGCGGATCGCCGGATGGAAGCGGGTTTCCAGATAGGAGAACACCGACATCAGATCCAGCCGGCGCAACAACGGCACGATCCAGATGGCGACGAACATCAGTCCCAGAATGGCGATGAGATTGTTGGTCAGGTACTGCCAGTTGGTTTCGAACGCTTTTGCAGGAATCGCAATGAAACTGATGGAGCTGGTGTTGGTGGCGTAGAGGCTCACACCGGCCGCCCAGAACGGAATGGAGCGGCCACCGACGAAAAAGTCGGAGGTCGAATTACGCTTCTCGTGCAGATAGAAGTACAAGCCGATGCCCACCATGGCGGCCAGGTACAGCACGATCACCACCCAGTCGAGCCACTTCAGCAAATACTTGCCCGATTCAAGTTCGGCATAGCGGAATTCCATCTGGCTTGGGTTGCCTCCGGGTACGGCCCATAGCAGTCCGTTACCCCATGCTGCGGCGACAGTGGCATTGGCCGCTTGTGCGTCGGGCATCGCTGCCCATGCGCTGGTGATGGAGTGGAACGTCATCAACGCCGGCGCGGCGTTCGGCGCTCTTTCCACCAGATACAGCACGTGCGCCTGCCCAACGGAGCGCGCCGAACCCGGCATCACTCGCCCTGTTACGGGCGGCTGGCTTTGCCAGCCACCGTCGGCCGACCAGCGCCACAGACGTTCGCCTTGGACGGTGGAATCCGGCACCGTCACGAACAAACTGCCTTTCTGGGCTACCAACGTGCTCGCTGCGCCACCGCTTGGCCAACCGGCAACCGCAGCCCAGGCATTGCCCGAAGGGCCGGTGTCGAGACGAAACAACTGAGCGCGCCCTTCAGGATTCCTTCCCGACAGGTACGTGGCCTCGCCAAGCGTCGTCATCCGTACTTGCGCCAGCGGCGAGGGCAACGCCGGCAGATCGGTTGTCTTCAACGATCCGCGTTCCACCTGCACGCGGCTGATGCTTTTGACCGCACCATCCACGCCACTTCCCAGCAGCAAATAAGCGCGCTGGCCGTCGCCGCTGATGCCCTTTATGGTTTCGTTCTTCTGCTGCCGCTGCCAGGAAGCGGGCCGCCAGGATTTGTCCGCCAGCAACCACACTTGCGTTGGGGTGACCGCCACCGGTACACCGTCGACATTCGCCAGGCTTGTCAATGGCGTATCTGTTTCCAGCGCTGGCAGCGTTCCGGTCCGCACCGACGACAGGTTTTGCGCTGCCGCTGGGGTTACCAGCAAGAGCCATAGCAGTATCAGCAGCCAGCGGATGTAGCTCGGCCTCCCGAACCTTGCGGACGGCATGGGGAGGCAACGGGATTCTTGGAAGGTATTCGTCATGCGTTCGGCGCAAAGTTCCTGGTCGCAACGCGGGACGGCATCACGATATGGCGAATGGAAAGGATAGGACCTGTCACGTTGTTCAGTGCGTTCCATCAGCATCGCGGTTCGCAAGCGGATTGGCGAGCGCCTGGTCTTCAGCCGCCACGATTGCCTCGGCCCGCTTGAGAAAAGGCAGGTCGATCATCCGCCCATCCACGACAAATGCACCATGGCCGCTCGCCTCCGCTTGCCGCGACGCCTCGACGACGCGCCGTGCGGCTTCGATTTCCGCGCCATCAGGCCGGAACACCTCGTTGGCCAGCGTAATCTGGCGGGGATGTATGCAGCTCTTGCCGACAAAGCCCAGGCGCCGCGCCATCTGCGCTTCGGCCCGGTAGCCTGCATCATCCTGGATCTCGGCAAAGGCACCATCGCAGGCGAACACGCCGGCTTCAGCCGCCGCCATTCGCACGGCGAACATCGCGGCATGCACATTCGACTCATCATGCCGCGCCAGACCGAACGGTTCGAACAGATCGCCCAATCCCAATTGCAGGCCCATCACACGGGGATGCGCATGGGCGATCTCCGCCGCGGCCCGCAAGGCGCGTGGCGTTTCGATATTGATCAGCAGTCCGATGGGACTTTCCACGCGATTGGCTGCTTCCGCGCACTCGATCTCCGCGACGGCGGTGAGCACGTCGTCCGCCGACTCGATCTTCGGAAGATTGATCAGCGCCACGCCGTCTACCGCGATGGCACCCAGGTCTTCGGAGAAGTGCCGCGTGGCGAGCGGGTTGGACCGCACGATGATCAGCTTGGCGGCCGCACGCACCTCGGAGCGGCGCACGAACGCGGCGATCTGGTCGCGCGCTTCCGACTTGAGGACTTCCGGTACCGAATCTTCAAGATCGAACGACAAGGCGTCGGCCTGGCTCGCCAACGCCTTGGAAAAAAGCTCCGGGCGTATGCCGGGCACAAACAGTTTGCTACGCATGGGCCGCGCTCATCATGGCGCGCAGTGTGAGCGAAGCAAAAACAAAGAAAAGTCGCTGCAGACATATTCAGACGCAACTTTTAGTTGTGACTGCCAGGCGGTGGTCATGCTGCGTTGCAGCTTGGATAGCGGCGGTCAATCCTTTGCTTCATATCTGGAGAGCCAATATTGCCCCGCTTCGCTGTTGTAGGAGCGGCGTCCCGCCGCGAGCTCTTCCCGCCTGGTCGCGATAAAAACCAAAGGCTCGCCCGTTCACCACCTCGACGCGCTGCGGCGCGCTCGTGATCGCGCATACCGGAAGGCTACCGGGGCGCGGAGCGGCGTCCCGCCGCGAGCTCTTCCCGCCTGCCCGCGATAGAAACCAAAGAGCAATAAAAGCTCGCCCGTTCACCATCTGGACGCGCTGCGGCGCGCTCATGATCGTGTATACCGGAAGGCTACCGGGGCGCGGAGCGGCGTCTCGCCGCGAGCTCTTGCTGTCGGATCCCGACAAAGCGAAAAGCTCGCGCCGAGACGGCGCTCCTACAAAGCGAAGGCCGCTCCTAAAGAAGAGGTAGGCCGGCCCCATGTGGCCGACGCACGCAGAACAGACAATGGTTATCTCGGACGGAAACGCGCTAGCGCTTCACGTCGAAGCCACCTTCGCTCAGGAATGCCATGACATCGCCGACGCTGACAAGATTGAAATCGCCGGGCAGTGAGTGCTTCAAGCAGGCCGCGCCCAGGCCGAAGTGCAGCCCATCGGCTGTACTCATCCCCGCGATCTCGCCATGCAGCACGCCCGCTGCGAACGCATCGCCGGTTCCGATGCGGTCCACGATCGATGCCACCTCGTAAGTCGGCGTCGTATGCAATTGCCCACTGCGCAGCGCTGTGATCGCCGACAGCGCGTGATGGTCCACGTTTCGCTGCACGCGAATGGTCGCGGCCATTTGCTGCAAATGCGGAAAAGCTTCGAAAGCGGCAGCGGCGCCAGCGGCGAAGCGTTCTTGAGCGGTGGCTTGCGAGAAAGACCGGCCCAACACCACTTCGATATCCCGATGGCTGGCGAACATCACATCCGCCTCAGCCATGATGCCGCGCAAAATGCCTGGCGCATCGCCATGCCATGCCTCCCATAGCTTGGGTCGGAAGTTGCCGTCGAACGACACCCGGACACCCGCCGCGCGCGCCGCGCGCATGGCAGCCAACGTGCCGTCTGCCGCGGCCTGCCCCAGCGCAGGCGTAACGCCCGACACGTGTAGCCAATCGACACCCTGTAGCAAGGCCGGCCAATCGTGCTGTCCGCCGCCGGCGCGGGCGAATGCGGAGTCCGCGCGGTCGTACAACACCTCGCTCGGCCGCTGAATGGCTCCCGGTGTCAGAAAATACAATCCCATCCGGCCGTCGACTGCCTGCACCGCACGCGCGTCCACGCCGTACCGGCGCAGTTCGCCTCGCGCGGCTTCACCCAGCGAATTGTCAGGAACCACACCAACCACGCGTGCGTCGTGCCCGAAACGCGCGAGCGACACCGCCACGTTCGCTTCCGCACCACCGACATGGACTTCCAGCTGCGGAGACTGCAGCAACAGCTGACGTCCCGGCGGTGCAAAACGTAACAGCAATTCTCCGAAACAAACGACCTTTCCCCGCATGACTCCGCTCCCGTAATGTCCGTGGTGATGGCAATAGTGGCGGCCGCGCCCTGTTGTCCTGGGGACACGATACGGCCTCCCGAGGAATAGTTGTTGCTGCACTGCACACTCTGTTAGCGTTTCGTTTGACCAGCGGTGTCATTGTATCGCTGGACAGCCTGCAAAAGGCGATTGAAAGTCGTTTTACGCATTCAAAACAGCCGTTTTTAAGCGGCCATGGTCCCTTGAGGAGGGGAAGACATGTCAACTCGCAACACTTACCGGAAGACACCGGTTACCTTGCTGGCCCTTTCCATTGGATTGGCGCTGCAGATGAGCGTCAATGCATCCGCACAGGAAACCCCACAAGCGCCTGCCACTGGCGCCGCCGAAACGCCGGAAACCGTGGACACGCTGGATACCATCAGCGTCACCGGCTATCGCGCCAGCGTGGAAAGAGCGCTGGACATCAAGCGTGGCGAGGCCGGCGTGGTTGACGCCATCGTCGCCGAGGACATCGGCAAGTTTCCGGACCTCAACCTGGCCGAATCGCTTCAGCGCATCCCGGGCGTAGTGATCACGCGCGATGCTGGCGAAGGCCGCAATATTTCGGTTCGCGGCCTGGGCCCCGACTTCACCCGTGTGCGCATTAACGGCATGGAAGCGCTGACCACCGTTGGCGCCTCCGATCAGTCTGGCGGTTCCAACCGCGGCCGCGGCTTCGACTTCAACGTGTTCGCTTCGGACCTGTTCTCGCAGCTGATCGTACGCAAGACCGCATCGGCCGAAGTCGAGGAAGGCTCGCTGGGCGCCACGGTCGATCTGCGCACTTCGCGTCCGTTCGACTACGACGGCTTCACCTTGGCCGCGAGTACCCAGGCCAGCTACGGCGAGCTGGCCGGCAAAGCCGACCCGCGCATGGCCGCGCTGATCTCCAACACCTGGGCCGACGGCAAGTTCGGTGCATTGTTGTCCGTGGCTTACTCGGACCGCCGCACGCTCGAGGAAGGCACCGGCAGCGGTCGTTGGGCCAACGGCACCAGCAACGGTGGTTTCAATGCCGCGTCGCCGTTCGCCGCAGCCCGATCGGTCGATACCTATCACCCCCGCTTCCCACGCTACACGCTGATGGAGCACGATCAGCAACGCCTCGGGGTGACCGCCGCGCTGCAGTTCAAGCCAACGGATCGCACACAGTTCTCGTTGGACGCGTTGTACTCCAAGATCGATGCGATCCGTGATGAAAGCTACATCGAGGCGATCTCGTTCAGTCGCAGTGGGGCCGGTAAGCCTCAAACCATCGTGCGCGATGGTGCGATCGAGAACAATGCCCTGGTCTATGGTTTGTTCGACGATGTGGATGTGCGCTCGGAGAGCCGCCATGACGAGTGGAATACGGTGTTCAAGCAGCTCGGCCTGGAGGGCGAGCACGAATTCACCGACAACTTCAAGATTTCCGGCAAGGTCGGCACCTCGAGTTCCGAACATGAGAACCCGATCCAGACCACGATCATCATGGATAAGCTGAATGTCGATAACTACAGCTACGACTATCGCGGCAATCCTTATGCGCCAGTAATCAACTACGGTATCGACCCGACCAGCGGCACCGGCTGGACACTGGCTGAAATTCGCATCCGCCCGCAATGGGTGAAGAATGATTTCGACACCGCTCAACTGGACTTCAACTGGAATATCAGCCCCGGTTTCCGTTTGAAGGGCGGTGTGCAAGCCAAGGACTATGAGTTCGCCACAAAAGAGTGGCGGCGTAGAACAGAGGGACTGGGAGCGTCGGGTGGTTCGCCGGCCGTACCGAACTTCAGCGATGGGACGCGTATCGTGCCGGAAAACCTGACGGAACTCGCCAGCCTCAGCGGCGTGTCCGGTTCGCCGGGCACCTGGATCATCCCGGACTACAACGGCGTCGCCGACCTGTTTGACATCTATAGCAACAGCGGCGCGTTCGCTGTGTTCGAGCGTCCAGCGAATACTCGTAGCGTCAAGGAAGAGGACCGCGGGGTCTATTTGCAAGGCGAATTCTCGACCGACCTGGGCCCAATTCCGTTCTCCGGTAACTTCGGTGTCCGCTATGTGCGCACCAAGCAGATATCCACCGGCACGGCCACTACCAGCGGTACGCCGGTAGTGTCCACGGTTTCGCGCGAGTACAGCGACACGCTGCCCTCAATGAACCTGGTGGCCGAAGTCATGCCGGACTTCCTGATCCGTCTGGCTGCTGCCAAGGTGATGTCGCGTCCCGGCCTGGGCTTCCTGACTCCCGGCGTTACCGTCAACGTCAGCGGTGGCGCACGCACGGTCACTGGCGGCAATCCGAACCTGGATCCGATCCGTGCCGATACATTCGACCTGGGCTTCGAGTGGTACTTCGACGAAGGCGCGATGCTAGGCCTTGGCCTGTTCTACAAGGACATTGAAAGCTTTGTGCAGACCACTCGCGAGGTGCGCAGCTACGCATCCAGCGGTCTGCCTGCCAGCCTGCTGGAAGGTACCGGTGCCACAGTGAACGACGACTTTGTCTTCAATGTGCCAGTCAACACACCAGGCGGACCGCTAAAAGGTCTTGAAGCCAACTACGTCCAGCCATTCACGTTCCTACCGGGCTTCTGGAGCGACTTTGGTGTGCAGCTGAACTACACCTACGTCGATTCGAAGATTCAGTACGTCACCAGCACCGGCGCCAACGTGTTCAAGACCGACCTGTTGGGCCTGTCCAAGCACTCATGGAACGCTACGGTGTTCTATGAAGGTGATCGCTTCTCCGGGCGTGTTTCGGCCACCAACCGCGATGACTTCCTGCTGCAGGCCCCAGGCACGGAAGCCGGTTACAACTTGAACGGCGTGCATGGTCAGACCGGCACCACCACGATCGATGCTTCATTGCGCTGGAAGATCGACGACCAGTGGGAAGTCAGCCTGGAAGGCATCAACCTGACCGACGAGCCGCAGGAATCGTGGGTATCCAACGCCAACGGCGAGCTGCCGCTGGACTACAGCGAAACCGGCCGCCAGTACCTGCTGGGCCTACGTTATAAGTTCTGATGTTGTCCGGCCCGGGCGGGCAATCCGCCCGGGCTTTGTTTCTTCTGCCATGGGTGCTCGTCCTGCTTCAGCTGACGAGCCGACGGCGTCCTCATTCCGATTCGCGATCCGCTTGGCTATTCGTTCCCGCACGCGTCCGTGTGCGTCCGTTCAGAAGGAGCTTCTCATGCGTCGCTTTCATTCTTCCGTGCTTATTGTGCTCGCGGCATGCACGTTGTCCTCCGCGGCGGCCAATGCCGGCCATGTTCCTGATCTGAGTCGCGAAACCCTGCCCGCCGGCGATGGCTGGGCTTCGCTGCCCACCACTGCATTACCCCAAGGTACGACCGGCGGTTCCGCCGCCAGTTCGGCCCGCGTGCATACCGTTCGCGATCGCAATGCTTTGGTGGCCGCGCTCGCCTTTCCTGATGCCACACCTAAGATCATCCTGGTTGAAGGCGTGATTGATGCCAACGTCGATGCCGACAACCAGCCACTGACCTGCAGCGAGTATCAGCGATCCGATCCACAGAGCGGCACGCCATATTCGCTGGAAGCATTTTTGGCTGCCTACGATCCGGCGACCTGGGGCCGGGTTGCACCCAGCGGCCCGTTGGAACGCGCGCGTCTGGCTTCCGTGGCTGCACAGCAGGCGCGCGTGCGAATTCGCGTGCCGGCCAATACCACGATTGTCGGCGCGACCCGCGATGCAGGATTCCGCGGTGCCTGGTTGGATATCCGCCCCAGTAGCAGCAGCGGCAACCAGCCGATGAACGTGATCGTCCGCAATCTGAGTTTCGAAGATACCTACGACTGCTTTCCGCAGTGGTCGCCCACCGATGGCGCGCAAGGCAATTGGAATGCGCAGTACGACGCGATTTCGATCCGCAACGCCACTCATATCTGGATCGACCACAATCGCTTCCGCGATGTCGCCACCGCCGATGAGCTTCTGCCGATGCACTTCGGGCGGCTCTATCAGGTGCACGATGGCTTGTTGGATGTGACCAATGAATCCGACCTGGTTACGATCTCCTGGAACCGCTTCAGCCACCACGACAAGACGATGCTGGTGGGATCGTCCGACAGCGCCGTAGCCGATCGCGGAAAATTGCGGTTGACGCTGCATCACAACCTGTTCGAGGACGTGGGCCAGCGCTCACCGCGCGTTCGCTACGGGAAAATCCATCTCTACAACAATCATTACACCGTCAGTGCCCAGGCTGCGGAGAACTACGGCTACAGCTGGGGCGTAGGCATCGAGTCGCAGATCTATGCGGAGAACAATCACTTCCGCGTGGGCGATGCTGTACTGCCGGAGTACTTCATCGATCGATTCAACGGACAGCGGATACACGCCAGCGGCACGTTGTTGAATGGTGTTTCACCCAACAGCGCTGTCGATCCGGTGGCGGAATTCAACACGGCCAATAGCAACACTTTGATTGGAACCGTGGACTGGACGCCTACGCTGCACGGTCCTATCGAACCCACACGCACCGTGCCTGTATCGGTGAAACAGGAGGCGGGGCCCTTTAAATGAGCAGTAAGAAATAGCCCTCTTAGTAAAGGGCGGGCCCGTGCAGCGAGCAGCGGGGGGATTTTCTTTTGCCGTTGTTAGAGCAAGAGCGAATCCTCTCTCGGCCCCCTTTTGCTCTCGACAGCCGAATGGCTGGTCAAGCGAGATTGAAACAGCAGCCCGTCCACTTACCACGTACCACTTATTGCTTATTGCTTACTGCCTCTTGCGTATTGCTTATTGCCTATCGCTCACCATGCACTTTTCTTCTGCACACGTCCCACATCGACTCACCACCCTGGGAGGGGAAACTAATGCCAATTCGGCACTATTCGCGTCAAAAAAAGACACCGGTTACCTTACTGGCTTGCGCGGTCGCGCTGGCATTGCAAATCAACGTCACCGCAGCTGCCCAGCAGGCCGGAGAGACGCCCGATGCGCCACAACAGGCGGCCACCAACCTGGACGTCGTTGAGGTCAAGGGCGGTTACCGGGCAAGCCTGCAGAAATCGCTGGACGAGAAGCGCTACAGCGTGGAACAGGTGGACGCGATCTTCGCCGAAGACATCGGCAAATTCCCAGACCAGAACCTGGCCGAATCGATGCAGCGCATCGCGGGCGTTTCGATCGACCGCGAAGGCGGTGAGGGCCAGCGCATCTCTATCCGCGGCCTGGGTTCGGACTTCACCCGCGTGCGCATCAACGGTTTGGAAGCACTGTCCACTGCCGGCAGCGGCAGCGCCGGCGTCAACCGCAGCCGCGGCTTCGATTTCAATACCTTCGCCTCCGAATTGTTCAGCCAGGTCAAGGTCAACAAGACCCAGTCGGCGCAAATGGACGAAGGCTCTCTGGGCTCCACGGTCGACTTGCGCGGCTCAAGGCCATTCGACTTCGATGGCTTCCAAGCATCGGCGAGCGGCCAGTACGGTTATAACGAACTTTCCGAAAAGAACGACCCGCGCATCTCCGGATTGATCAGCAACAGCTGGGGCGATGGCCGCTTCGGTGCGTTGATGTCCGTGGCCTACAGCAAGCGCAACATCTATGAGGAAGGCTACAACCCGGTGCGCTGGGAGCACGGCAACCACCGCAATTCCAACCAAAGCAATGCCAACAACAACGGCACCTACGGGTTCTGCAGTCCCGTTGGCTACGACCCGCAGACGCCGCGCAATCCGCTATCCAATGAGACCCCCGCAGGCACCGGCAGCACCGCCAATCAGAACCGCAACAATGGCTGGGGCAGCTACGGCATCGACGCAGAGAACTGCGGCACCGGCCTGCCCCGTCCTGCCAACACACCCGAGAATATCGCCGCCTACGAGACCGCAACCAACGCGTGGATACCGCGCTATCCGCGCTATATCCGCACCCACCACGAGATCGAACGACTGGGGGTGACCACCGCGCTGCAGTTCAAGGTCTCCGACGACACGCTGCTCAGCTTCGACGGCATGTACTCCAAGCTGGAGAAGAATCAGCGCGAGGATTCGCTGGGCGCCAACCTGCACCGCACCGCCAACCTGGGCGGTAAGACCCAGATCACGGTGCGCGAGGCCCAGGTCGACGATATGAACCGGCTGGTCTACGGCGTGTTCGACAACGTCGACTTCCGCACCGAGTCTTCCGTTATCGAGGAGAGTACGGAGTTCAAACAGTTCAGCTTGACGCTGGAACATCAGTTCAACGATGACGTGCGCTTGGATGCGGTGATCGGCCATTCCGCTTCCGACTACGAACGCCCGGTGTTCTCGTTGGTCAGCTTCGACAATTCCAACCTGGACGGCTTTGTGCTGGACATGCGCGGCGGCGGCGGGATGCCAAGCATGACCTTCCCGTTTGCGCTGAATGACCCTAATACCTGGTCGTGGCTGGGCTACGACAGCGTGCCCGTCAACAGCAACGGCACCGCGCGCGGCACCAACATCAGCGAAGTGCGGCTCAACCCGAGCTACGTCGAGAATGCTTTCGACACCGCCAAGGTCGATCTGCAGTTCAACATCAATCCCACTTTCACCTTCCGCACCGGCCTTGCGTACAAGGACTACGACATGAGCTCGGAGGAGTACCGCCACATCAGCTACGGTCGGTTGGCGCAGGCGTTGCCCGGTGGCGTCACGGTGGCGGACATGAGCACCACGCTGTCCGGCTTCGGCAGCGGCCTTGACGGCAATGTTCCGAGCAGTTGGCTGATTCCGGACTTCGACAAGGTCGCCGATTTGCTGGACATCTACTGCAATTGCGACTCCGGAGCGCAGGGCGGCGACTACCGCCTAGCCGGTCTCGGCCACTTCGGCGCCTCCAACAACAACTTCCAGGTCAACGAGAAGACGTTGGGTACCTACCTGCAATTGGACTTCAACACCGATCTGCTGGATCGCCCGTTCCGCGGCAACATCGGCGTACGCGTGGTCGATACGCAGATCACCGCCTCCGGTTATGCGCCGTGCACGGCCAGCAATGCGGCCAATCGTTCCAGCGCCTGTGAGAGCTTCTTCGGCGTGGCCAGCAACACCGCTGACCCCGGCGAGCGCCTGCTGGTGCGCAGCGAAGTCAATCACTCCTATACCGATGTGCTGCCTTCGCTGAACCTGGCCTGGAACCTGACCGACGAGTTCGTGTTGCGCTTCGGCGCTGCCAAGACCATGGCACGGCCCACGCTGACCTACATGTCGCCAGGTGTCAGTGGCGGCCCCACCAACTACTTCGACGACGGTCGGGTGTTCTCAATCAACCTGGGCAACCCCAAGCTGGACCCGTTCCGTTCCACCAACTACGACCTGAGCGCGGAGTGGTATTTCAGCGAAGGCGCGCTGCTGTCGGCCGCCGTGTTCTATAAAGACATTGAAAGCTATATCCAGCGCACCCGCCTGCTGTCCACTTGGGCCGATCTGGGCTATTCGCTGGACCTCCTGCCGGCCGGTTTCACCGCCGATACGGTGTTCAACGTGCAGAGCTACTACAACACCCCAGGCGGCCCGCTGAAAGGCTACGAACTTACCTACCAACAGCCGTTCTCGTTCCTGCCCGGCTTCTGGCGCCACTTCGGTGTGCAGTTGAACTACACGCATGTCGAGTCGGACATCCAGTACATGTTCAGCACCGCAGCCAGCAACAACACTGCGGTCGTCACCCGGTTCACTGAAAACGACTTGGTCAACCTTTCACCGAACTCGTACAACGCCACGCTGTACTTCGACAACGACACGTTCAGCGCACGCATATCCACCAGCTACCGCGACGGCTACATCGGCGAAGTACTCAGCCGGGAAAACGTCTGGGATCTGGATGGCAATCAGCTGACCACCGCCGACGTGACTGGCAAGTACGACGTGCGCAATGTCGACTTCAACATGTCCTACCGCGTCAACGACAACCTGTCGCTGACATTCGAAGCCATCAATCTTCTGGATACTGAAGACAGCCGGTATGTCGACTCGGAACTGTCGCTGCAGGACAGGTACACCCACACCGGACGGCAGTACTACCTAGGGGCGCGCTACAAGTTCTGACACATGGCGGCCGGCCGGCACGTCCGTCGTTGACACGACGGACGTGCCGGTCCGGCTTCCAATTCCAAACCCAGGGGATAAGGGCGATGTGGAAAACGTAACGCGCTCCACCAGGATGGTGCGAGCGACAACCGCCTGGATGGCATGGCTCTGATTGCTAACCATAGAGGGACCGAACATGAAGACATCAGCATCGCGCTGTCTGTTGACTGCTTTACTCTGGATCGGTATCGGAATGGGAACCCCGTTTTCCGCGTACGCCCAGAGTGGCACCAACCTCAGTCTGGGGGCTGGCAGCGACGGCTCAAGCAAGGCCAGTGGCACCAGCTACGGCAACGTTCTTGACGGCAACATGAGTACGTATTGGTCGCCGGCCGGTTCGACCGGACGCGTTTCGGTCAAATGGGGTTCGGCGGTTACGGTGGGCACCGTGATCATCCGCGAGCCCTCGGGTTTTACCGGCCGCATCGGCACATGGCGCTTGGTGAACAACAGCAATGGCGCGGTACTGGCGACTGGTACGGGTGCTGGCACGATCAGCTTCACGCCTGTTTCGCTGACCAAGATCAATTTCGAAATCACCGGCTCAAGCGCCACGCCGGCAGTCGCTGAGTTCGAGACCTATGCCGACGGTGGAGGTACCACTCCCACGCCTCTAAGCGTCTCCCTGAGCGCGGCGGCGGCCGGCACCAATGCGAACCTAAGTTGGACGGTCAGCGGCGGCACCGCGACCAATCAAGAGGTCTATCGCGACACCGACAGCAATCCCACCGGCCGCGTACGCATCGCCAATGGCGTGACCGGCACCAGCTATTCCGACACCGGCCTTGCCAGCGGCACTTACTACTACTGGGTGAGAGCGATCAACAGCAGCGGCACCGGCTACGATTCCTCCGCGGTAGGCGTGACCATCCAGCCGAGCAGCGGTGGCGGCGGCGTGGTGGAGGCCTGCCGCACGCTGATCAACGATCCCAATATGAACTGGCGCGAATCGCCGGTGCTTACCACTGACCAGCAGATCGTCGCCTGCCTGGCCGATTCGCTCGGTGGTCCGGTGGGCTTCGGCTACAAGGCGACCGGCGGCTACGACCCCAACGGCGGCAGTCGACTGGTCGTGATCACGAAGAACGGCACGACCACTCCGGAAAAGCAGATCCTCGATGCCATCAGTACACCGGACCACAAGTGGATCGTATTCGACAAGCGCAACTTCGCCGCTGCAACCGATGTTGCCATGTATCGCAACGGGTGCACCAACTCAGCCGTGTTGACGGCGCTGGACAATGCCACCGTGGCCGAATGCATGGACCACCGGCTGTGGTGCACCAACCACGACGTGTCGAGCGCGACGTGTGAGAACACCTTCTTCAACAACCGACTCAACAACAGCAGCCTGAATGCGATCAAGCTCCCGATGATCGACTCCAACACCACCATCGACGGCCGCGGCAGCAACGCCACGTTCCTGTTCAGCGGCTTCAAGATCGGCGCCGACAGCTCGGGTGCGAGCACGCACATGAGCCAGAACGTGATCATCACCAACAATCGCTTCATGGGGGTTGGCCATGTCGAAGACCACGACCTCGACCCGGACATGACCCGTTCCACCGGCGCCTCACGCGACATCTGGATCCACCAGAACACGTTCGAGAACACCGGCGATTCAGCTTTCGACGTAAAGGTGGGTGCCAACAGCATCACCGTTTCTTTCAACAAGCTGCTCAACGTCAAGCGTGCATCGCTGCACGCATCAGGCGACAGTGAGCCGATGGCCGCGAACATCACCACCACGATCCACGACAACTTGTTCGTCACCACGGACGCGCACTACGGCGAAGCCGCCTACAACGGCCTACGCCGCGTGCCGTTGTTACGCCGTGGCCAGTCGCACATCTTCAATAATGTCTTCTACGGGTATCGCAAGGACTTGTTGAGCATCCGCGTAGGCGGCCGTATCGCGTTCGAGGACAACATGTTTCTCAACAACGTCGATAACAGCGAAGGTGACGACATGGCTTACTGGGTCGCGACCCTGATCCGCGACTACAGCGGCGGCAACATCAGGACCACCGGCAGCTACGTGTGGTACGCCAACACTGCCTGCCAGGCGACCGGCGCACCCGGCGATCTGACACTTTCCTACGGCACCACACCGGATATGTTCGCCGGCTACGACGCGCTGTCGAAGGATCTGATCACAGCCAACCGGCTGCCGGCCGGCATGGATCTGGCGCGATATGTCTTCGCCACCGCGGGCAAGGGTGGAAAGGTGCCGTATGTTTCGCCGGAGACGGCTGGGATCGCTGCGATCATTGCGGCGGCACCGGCGAGTTGTCAGTAAGAAGTGCTGAGCAACGTCACCCATGACGGTCTAATAGCCGCAAGCTAGAAGGTTGTATGCGATCAGAACCCCGGCATATGCCGGGGTTCTTCTTTGTGTCGTAGGATGGGTCGAGCGCAGCGACACCCGTCGGCTCGGATAGCTTGACGCGAGCGATGGGTGTCGCTGCGCTCGACCCATCCTACGAAATCAGGGAATCAACTGCTTCCGCAACTGCGGCACCGCACGCGCCAACTCATCGGCGACGATGGCGGCGAAGAAATTCGCGCCTTCCTGACCCAGATGCGTGTAATCGAACGCAAGCTTGGCTTGTCCCATCGGCTCGGTCGCTACGTTGTCCTGCGGCGTAGCCGTGGCCGCCGATGAGGCCCGCGCCGGGCTCACGGCAGCCTGACTGCCGCCGGCAGGCGTAGGCATATGACCAATAGTCGTGCCCTTCTGCGCAGCGCTCACTTGCTCGGGCGCGGCCGGCAGCTGCGCGAAACGCATCGCCTGCACCGGCCCCATGCCCTGCACCGCATCGCGACTACGCACATGTAGATCCACTAAAGGAACTTTCAGCTCGTTGGCGACGCTGCGCACGGCGTCCGCCCATGGCGCCAGATCGTCGATTACCTGCCCGTCCTTGAACTGGCGTCGCGTCAGCGGCGTCAGCAGGACGGGATGTGCACCTGCTGCGCGGATCTCTTCCACATAGCGGCGCAGGTTGGCTGGGAACTCGGTCGCCAGGTCGGTGGAACGCCCTGGCTTGCCGGGCTGATCGTTATGTCCGAATTGCACCAGTACCCATACATTGCGATAACCGCCGGAGCGCATCTCGCGCTGGACGATGTCCCACGAACCTTCGGCGCGGTAGTTGTAGGTGCTACGACCACCGCGCGCCAGATTGACGCAGGCGAGGAACGAAGTGACGTGCTTGGCGCAGAAGCTCGGCCCCCAGCCGCCCAGCACCGCGGTGGTGGAGTCGCCCACCAGTACGATCTTGTCGGCTTGGATCGGTTTGACCGGCGGGCGTGCTTCCTGGGCTGAGGCGAAACCAATCGCGGATATCGAACTGAGGAAGATCAGAAGTGAAAAGTGACGTTTTTTCATGGTTGATGTTGTCTGGCAGCGGGGAACGATATTCGAACCGCTATGCGGCTGTGATGACAGCAAGATTCACGTAGAGCGGAGCTTGCTCCGCTGCTTTTGGCTCTGCCGGACGCCGGGCCGAAGAGCAGCCGAGTAAGCTCGGCTCTACAACGAGCGGACGGCTTCCTTGTGGGAGCGACGTAAGTCGCGACGTTTGATGTTTCCGGTCGCGACTTACGTCGCTCCCACAAGGATTGCCATGTCGGCATCTTCGGCAGGACGGTTTGACAATCAACATAGGATCCGGCTCTACGAGAATCACGGTATTTGGCCACCGGCCATCTGCGTGCGCTCAGCGATCACTGCGTTGCAACGTGGTGGCTTGCGTCTGCAACGATGACATCCACGTCAGCGCCAGCTGCGGCCATTCCTCCAGCGACAACCCTCGCGTACCGCGGATGCCAAAGCCATGACCACCCATCGGATACACGTGCAGCTCCGCCGGCACGTTCGCGCGGCGCAGCGCATCGAAGAAGAGCAGGCTGTTCTCCACTGACACCACATCATCATCGCTGGCGTGCAGCAAGAACGTAGGCGGGGTGGCGGCGGTAATGCGGTTCTGGAGCGAATATGCGGCGATGCCTGCGGATGCTGGCAGTGCGCTTAGCAGCCGAACGCGAGAGCCTCCATGCGCGTGTTCGCCCATGTCGATCACCGGATACACCAGCGCCATGAAATCCGGCCGAGCGCTGTTCCGGTCGTACGCGTCGACAGGCGTGTACACGCTTTCATCGAAGCGGGTGCCAAGGCTGGCGGCGACATGCCCGCCCGCGGAGAATCCCATCACTCCAATACGCGTCGGATCGATGCCCCATTCCGCTGCGCGTGTGCGCAGCAAACGCATCGCACGCTGCGCGTCGGCCAGTGGCGCATTCGCGCCTTCGGCGTGCGCGGGATCGGGTAAGCGATAGCGAAGCACGAACAGCGTCACGCCGCCTTCGTCCACGAAGGGAGGCACCAGTACCGTGCCTTCCTTGTCCAGCACAATGCGCTCGTAACTTCCCCCTGGCGTCACCAGCAGTGCGGTGCCGTTAGACCGTTTTGGCCGGTAAACCACCAGATAGGGTTGGCTGACGCCGGTGATGATGCGATCAGGTACCGAAGGGTCCTTGCTGCGTTCGGTGATCGCTTGCGTCTGCCCCAAGCCTAGCGAACCGGGTGCTGTGCGACCCGGCCACAGATAGATTTTCTCCTCGTTGTCTTCCAAAGTGACCGCAGCGCCAGCAAACGGCGCGGCGATCAACGCCAGCATGGCAAGCAATGGGGCGACGAAACGCCGGTTCCGGGTAGCCGTCATGAAGTCGCTCTCAGCGCAGTGGTTCGCCGCGCTCGTACGGCTTCAGCGGCTCCATCGTGTCCAGATCCCAATCCGATTCCACGAAAGGCCTGCGCGTTTCCTTGTGCTTCGGATAGCCGCCCACTTCCTGTTCGCTGTCGATGATGTCGCCACGCCCCTCGATCACGTCTGCGACGATGCGGCGATCGATGGGGTCGCGGTCCCAAGGGCGAGCGCCAGCGGTTGCGATCACCGCATCCTGTACCTGTGCCGAAGGCAGCATCTGGACGCCGAGCGGCAAGGCCGGCGCGCGCTTCAGCTCGGTGAGCTTGACCGGAGCAGTCGTATAACGGCCTTGTTGCGGCAGTGCATTGCCAATGCGGTCGACCACCAGATTGTCTTCCGCGTAAAGCTCCATATCGCCGGAGCCGCCGATCATGAAGAACGCCAACGTCTCGGTGTCCTTGCCGGCACGCATCACGTTGCCGCGCAGGATCATCTGTCCGGTGGAATACGGCGTGTGACCAATCCACTCTTCTCCGATCAGGTTGTAATGCACGGCACGCTGGCCCGGGTTGTAGATCAGGTTGTTCAGCACCTGGCCGCGCGCACCACCTTTGAACAGCGGATTACGCTCGTAGTTGTGCGCGTACAGATTGCCGACGATCAGCACGTCGTTGACATGGTCGTGGATCAGTGAGCCCTTGGAATGCTCGCCTTTGCCATGCGTGGCGTTGGCCAGGCCTTCGGCCAGCAGGTTGTTGCTGAAAGTGATGCGGCGCGAGGCATTCTGCATCCACTCCTGCTCGCTCTCGCCGACGAAGCGCGTACTGGAAGCGGACAGGTTTTCGTCGGTAGCCCACGTCAGCGAGCAATGATCGACGATGACGTTGTAGGCGCCGCGGACGGTATTGATGGCATCGAAGTCGGCACCGGCGCGTTTGGGCAGCCCGGCTTCGCCCGGGCGCACCGCGATATGGCGGATGACCACGTCATGCGCGGCGATGGCCAGGCCGCCGCGGATGAAGGTAATCCCGGGCGCCGGTGCGGTCTGCCCGGCGACGGTCAGGAAGGGCTCGGTGATCTTCAGTTCCTTACGGTCCAGGTCGATCACACCACCAACCTCGAACACCACGATGCGCGGGCCGGGCGTTTTCACCGCTTCGGCGAACGATCCGGGGCCGTCGGCTTTCAGGGTGGTAACCCGGATGATCTTGCCGCCGCGCCCACCCGGCGTATGAGCGGCCCAGCCCTGCGCGCCTGGAAACGCCAGGGGGCCGGCAGACTCGGCCGCGCAAACGGCTGCTGTGGTGCAAGACAAAAGAACCATGAAGGCGGCGCGGACGAATCGGCGACGGATCGCCTTCGTAGAATCTGTCCACGATCCGTCGCGAGCGAAGGCTGGCGGGCCGTGGCGGAGCAGAGCAAGCGCAGCGTATGTGGGATACGTGAGCATTGCGAGCACCGCACGCGGGCCGCCTGCCGAGCGCAGCAGGTTCGTGGACAGGTTCTTAGGAACAGCGAAACGGAGCATTGGCTCCCTCCCAGGAGTGGTTGGCGCTTCCGCGCCAGGCAATGGATCGGGCACTCGACTTTGCGGCAGTGCACATTGTAAATGACACCGGTTTACCATATACCTTCCACAGGACTGCGTTGTCACTCGGCAGTGCAGCAAACTGAATTACGGGGAGAGCCCACTTGAGCATCAACGATCGAGCCATGGAAGTGCCGCAAGGAAACCCCTCGGAGGAACTGACCGCCATTGCGGATCGGTTCGTCCAAGCCAGGCGCCAGGGCCACTCGCTGCCTGATTTCCCGGGCCAGATTCCCGATGACCTGGTCACCGCCTACCGCGTACAGGACATCGCTATCGCGCAATGGCCGGACCGGGTCGTGGGCTGGAAAGTCGGTTATATCGCTCCGGAACGTCGCGACGTGTCCGGTGACGAGCGCCTGCTCGGCCCGATCTTCGAGCGCGCGCTGCAAATGGCTACCGGTAGCCATCCGGGGGATTCTCTGGATTTCCAGGTGTTCTCCGGCGGCTTTGGCGCGGTGGAGGCCGAGTACGTACTGCGCCTGGACGCCGACGCGCCTGCCGACAAGGTCGACTGGACACCGGAAGAAGCCGCCGCGGTTGCATCCACCTTGTACACCGGCATGGAAGTGGCCAGCAGCCCCCTGGCCACCATCAACCTGCTTGGCCCGCGCGTGGTGATCTCGGATTTCGGCAACAACAACGGGCTGATCCTGGGCGAAGAGATTTCCGATTGGACCTCTCGCCCGGAAAGCGAACTGATCTGCGAGACCCTCATCGACGGACAACAGGTCGGTAGCGGCGGCGCCACGACGCTGCCAGGCGGGCTACGGGCCGCATTCGCATTCGCGCTGTCGCGGTCGGCAAAACGCGGCCGGCCCCTGAAAAAAGGCGACCTGATCGCCACCGGCAACGCCACGGGTATCCACGATATCCGCGCCGGCCAGCAAGCGCGCATCCGCTTCGCTGGGTTCAACGACATCGTCTGCCGCGCCGTCGCCGCCACGCCGCGGGAGACCGGAGAAGCCAACGCATGATCAGTCGCCGTACTTTCCTGACCGCAAGCGCAGGCGCGGCGGTCACCGCATCATGGGCAGCTGCTTCGGCAACTTCTGCTACGGACACGCGGATACTGACTGCCACCGACGTGCATGTGAAGGACTACCCCACCGTTGAAGCGGTGCGCTGGATCGGTGAAACGCTGGAGCGCGAAACCGAAGGGCGCCTGAAGATCCGTCTCTACCACGCCGGTCAGTTGGGCCGCGAATCCGAAGCCATCGACATGGCGCGCTATGGCGCCATCGACATGACCCGTGTTTACTCGGGCGCGTTGAACAATGCGTTTCCGCTGACCCAGGCGTTGTGTCTGCCCTACGTGTTCGATTCGGTGGAACACCTGCGCCGCGCGATGGACGAAGGCGTGGGCGAGGAAGTGCTGCGCGGATTCGAAAAACGCGAACTGGTGGGACTGGCGATCTACGATTCCGGCGCACGCTGTTTCTACAACACCCGCCGCCCCATCCAAACCCCTGCTGACTTGCATGGATTGAAGATCCGCGTGCCTGCATCGGACATTTTCATCCGAATGATGCGTATGTTCGGCGCCAATCCCACGCCGCTGTCGCTGGGCGAAGTGTTCTCCGGCATGGAGACGCACATGATCGATGGTGCCGAAAACAACATGCGTAGCTTTCACTCCAGCCGCCATTTCGAAGCGGCCAAGTATTGGTCGCAAAGCGAACACTCCTATGCGCCGGACGTGCTGCTGATCTCCCGCCGCAGTTTCGATTCGCTCTCTCCTGCCGATCGACAGTTGCTGCTGGAAACCGCGCGGCAATCGGTGTCGGTCATGCGCCAGCACTGGGATGAGTCGGAAAGCGCCGCACGCAAGGCGGTCATCGATTACGGGGTGAAGATGAACGATGTCGACATCGGCGCGTTCCGCACAGTCGCTGAGCCGCTATTGGCCGATTACACGCAGCGCGCCGACATAGCTCCCCTCTACCGTCGCATACGCGACCTCGCCTGAGATCATTGCGATGTCCGAAAACACGGCAATCACTTCGTCTGCCAGCGGCGCACAGCGCGCGCTGGACCTGCTTTCAAACACTGTCATAGGCATTGCCGCCACCGCCCTGGTGGGCTTGGTGCTGGTGCAGGGCTGGCAGGTAATCGCACGCTATGTGCTCAACGATTCACCCAGCTGGACCGAACCGGTCACGCTGGTACTACTCAGCACCGCCATGGGTTTGGCCGCCGCGTCCGGCGTGCACACGAACAAGCACTTCGGCTTTTTCCTGTTGGCCGAAGCGCTGGGCCCGCGATCCAAGCGCCTGGTCCACGCGATATCGCCGCTGGTGATAGCCGTCATTGGCGCGGTGATGGCGTACTGGGGATGGGTGCTGTTGCTGGATGGCCTGGATATCCGCATGGCCGGTGCGCCGATTCCACAAAGCCTGCCGTACTTGCCGTTGTCGGTGGGGGGATTGCTTATGGTGGTGTTTGCATTGAATCGATTGGTGCACGCATTGGCCGAATCTTCCGAAAAAGGAAACGACTGAACCATGGCGATCGCACTTCTTTTTTCAGTTTTTGGAATATTGCTGTTGATCGGCGTACCCGTGGCGTATGCGCTGGCCGCCGCCGCCCTGGCGACGCTGTTCTACCTGGATATTCCGTCCATCGTGCTGGTGCAGCAGATCTCCGCGGGTGCTGGCTCGCCGTCGCTGATCGCGATTCCGCTTTTCATCTTCGCTGGCGAGATCATGTTGCGCGGTGGCATCTCGGAGCGCCTGATCAGCCTGGCCGCTTCACTGGTCGGACGTGTGCGTGGTGGCCTGGGGCAAGTCAGCATCCTGTCTTCCTTGTTCTTCGGCGGCGTTTCCGGGTCGGCGATTGCCGATGTGTCCGCCGTGGGCGGCACCATGATTCCGCAGATGATCCAACGCGGTTACGACCGTGATTTCGCGGTGAACGTCAGCATTACCGCTGCGTTGGTCGCGTTGCTGGTACCGCCGTCGCACAACCTGATTCTGTATTCAGCGGCGGCCGGTGGCGGGCTGTCCATCGCCGATCTGTTCGCAGCGGGCATCGTACCGGCGCTGCTGATGACGGCGGTATTGATGTTCACAGGCTGGATAGTGGCGCGCCACCGCGGCTACGGCGTTGAAGCGTTTCCCGGCATGCGCGCGGTAATGACGCGGCTGATCTCCGCCCTGCCCGGTCTTGGCCTGGTGGCGTTGATCTTCTTCGGTATCCGCGCGGGCATCTTCACCGCGGTCGAGAGCGCCGCCATCGCCGTGGTCTACGCGTTGCTGGTAACCGGCGTGCTGTATCGCCAGTTGAAGCTGCGCGACTTCTTCGCGACGGTCGCTCACGCGGCGCGCACCACCGGCGTCATTCTGTTCGTGATAGCGACCGCCGCAGTATTTGGTTGGCTGTTGGCCTACCTGCAGGTGCCCGCCGCGGCGGTCGAAGCGCTGCAATCGATCGCCGACAACAAGTACCTGGTGCTACTGCTGATCATCGTGGTGCTGCTGCTGTTGGGTACCTTCATGGACCTGGCGCCGATGATCCTGATCTGCACGCCGATCTTCCTGCCGGTCGCCAAGGCTTACGGTATCGACCCGATCCACTTCGGCCTGGTATTGGTCCTGACCGGCGGTATCGGCCTGGTCACGCCGCCAGTGGGCTCGGTGCTGTTCATCGGTACCGCCATCGGAAAGATTTCCATTGGAGAAAGCATGCGGACGATCTGGCCGTTCTGGCTGGCTGGGTTGGCGGTGCTGTTGATCGTGGCGTTCTTCCCCGGACTGTCGCTGTGGCTGCCGGCGTTGCTGAAATGATCAGCAGCCGGCGCTTGGCGGTTGCGCTGCTCGCGACGGCAATGGCCGCTGCCATACCGGTTTGTGCGCAATCATCGCCGGCCGCTGCTCCGGTACTGGATGGCTTCGAAGATGCCATGCATCACTGGCAGAACACGCACGGCGACGACTATCCCCGCTATGCGCCGGAGCAGGTGGCGCAGATCGCGGACAACATCCTGCGCTATCAGCGGAAGGATGGCGGCTGGATTCAGAATCAGGACCCGGCGCGCATCCTGGACGCCGCAGGCCTGGCGCAGTACGCGCAAGAAGCGGCCAAGACCGGCGGCAGTTTCGACAATCGCAACATCTACACCCATGTCGATTATCTCGCTGGCGCGTACGCGCAGACCGGCGACGCGCGCTACCGCGACGCCAGCGTACGTGGCCTTGAGTTCATCCTGGCGCACCAGAATCCCAGGTGCGGCGGCTGGCCGCACAGCGTGCCGGGTTCCGAGTCCTACCACCCGTTCATCACCATCGCCGATGACGTCACCGCGGGTGTGCTGGGTACATTGCGCGCGGCCGCAAGCGATGCGCCCCGCTTCGACTTCATTGAGGCACCGTTGCGCGAACGCATCCGCAAGGCGGTCGTTGACGGAGATGCCTGCCTGCTGCAACTGCAAGTGCGTCAGGGCCAGACGCTGGCGGGATGGGCGGGACAATACGACGATCAGACGTTGCAGCCGACCCACGGCCGCCGTTTTGAACTGCCCGCCATGGCGACACAGGAAACCGTGGGCGTCGTGCGTTACCTGATAAGCATTCCGAATCCGTCGCCTGAAGTGGTTGCGGCGATTGAAGGCGCGGTCGCTTGGCTACAGCGGGTAAAACTCGAAGGTTGGCGAATCGAAACGTTTGAAGCCGAACCCGAGCAGTACCGCTATCACGCATCGAAGACGGATCGCCGTCTGGTACGCGACGCATCTGCATCAAACCTATGGGCGCGCTTCTACGATCTAAGCGATAACACCGTGGTGTTGGCCACACGAGATGGTGTGCGCGTGAAGGACTACGCCGAAATCCCACGCGAACGCCGCACCGGCTACGAGTGGTATGGCCAATGGCCGAAGCAGCTGCTGTCGAAAGACTATCCGAACTGGAAAGCACGGTTGGCGCACTGACGCCGCCGTGTCTCTTCTTTGTATTTGAAAAGCACACGGAAAATACGAGGAACGCAACGTATGCAAATGAAGTCGTGGTACGCCATCGCCGTCGTCACCCTGCTATCGATCGCGCCGGCCCTCGCCGCCGATGACAATGCTGGCGGCTGGAAGCGCGGAATCGAAAACCAGCGCCAAGCCGATCTGGGCGACGGCCGTTTTCTCAATCCCGTGCTCGCTGGCGATCATCCCGATCCGTCTGTCCTGAAAGACGGCGAGGACTATTACCTCACGCTGTCTTCGTTCGACGCGTATCCCGGTCTGCCGCTGTGGCATTCGCGCGATCTGGTCAATTGGAAGCCGATCGGTCATGCGATTACCCAGAATGTCGGCGCGATCTGGGCGCCGGACCTGATCAAGCATGAAGGGCGCTACTACATCTACTTCCCGGCGCGGCATGGCGAAACCGGCACACGGAGCAACTTCGTGGTCTGGGCCGACGACATCAACGGGCCGTGGAGCGATCCCATCGATATCGGTTTGAGCAAGCACATCGATCCGGGACATGCCGTGGGCGAAGACGGCAAGCGCTACCTGTTCCTCAGCGGTGGCGACTATGTGCCGCTGTCCGATGATGGCCTGAAGGTGACGGGCGAACCCAAACACGTCTACGACGGCTGGCGGTACCCGGAAGAGTGGGATGTGGAGGGCTATGCGCAGGAAGGCCCGAAGATCACCTTCCACAACGGCTGGTACTACATGACCACCGCCGTGGGCGGCACCGCAGGTCCACCCACCAGCCACATGGTCATCTCCGCCCGGTCGCGTTCCATCCATGGCCCGTGGGAGAACTCTCCGCACAATCCGATCACGCGCACGCGTTCGGCGAAAGAGCCTTGGTGGTCGCGCGGTCACGCCACACTGGTGGAAGGTACCGACGGCCGTTGGTGGATGATCTATCACGGTTATGAGAACAGCTTCTGGACGCTGGGCCGGCAAGCCTTGCTGGAGCCCATCGAGTGGACCGCCGATGGCTGGTTCATCGCCAAGGGCGGCGACCTGGGGCAACCGCTGGCGAAACCCAGCGGCACTTCTGTCGGCCAGCACGGCATGGCGCTGTCGGATGATTTCCGCAGCGGCCGTCTGGGACCGCAGTGGTCGTTCTTCAACCCGGCGGCCGACGAGATGAAGCGGTTGTCGTTCGGCGACGGCGTGATGACCCTGCAAGGCAAAGGCAGCGCACCGCGAGACGCATCGCCGCTGACCGCCATCGCTGACGATCAGGCTTATCAGTTCGAAGTGGAAATGGAGATCGAGCCCGGTGCCGTCGGCGGGGCGCTGCTGTTCTACAGCGACCGGCTTTACGCGGGTGTCGGCAGCAATGGCGAACAGTTCGTCATGCACCGCTATGGCGACGAGCGCCCGGCCAAGCTGGCGGCCAGCAAGCGCGGTGGCAAGCTGTGGCTGCGGGTGACCAACAACCGCCACATCGTCACCATCCACTCCAGCCAGGACGGCAAGCAATGGACCAAGTACCCGGTGCAGATGGAGGTTTCCGGCTATCACCACAACGTGGCCGGCAAGTTCCTGGCGCTGAAACCGGCGATCTATGCCTCCGGCACCGGCGCCGTGCGGTTCCGGAATTTCCGTTACCGGGCGCTGGACTGAGTTCGTAAACCGCTAGAATCCCCGCAATCACCGCCCTTTTCCTGTAGACGCTCCCATGCCCGTGCGCAAGAAGCCCGAAAGTTCCGCCACCCCGCCGGCTTCCTCCGGTAAAGCGGCGACCATCAACGACATCGCGAGGCTGTCGGGCGTCTCCAAGAAGACCGTCTCCCGCATCATCAACCACTCGCCGCTAGTCCGTAAGGACACGCGCGAGAAGGTGGAAGCGTTGATGCGCGAGGTCGGCTACGTACCCGACCCGATGGCACGCGGCCTGGCGTTCCGCCGGTCGTTCCTGATCGGCATGGTCTACGACAACCCGACCGCGCAGTACATCGTCAACATGCAGTACGGCGCGCTGGATGCATTGCGCGACTCGGGCTTCGAGCTGGTCGTGCATCCCTGCGACAGCCGCAGTCCCGGCTATATCGATGGCGTGCGGCGGTTTGTGCAGCAGCAGAAACTGCATGGCGTGATGCTGATCCCGCGCGCGTCGGAAGACCAGGCGCTGGCCGATATGCTGGCCGAAATCGGCGTCCGCTATACGCGTATCGCGTCGGTATCGATGGACGAGCCGTCGCGCATGGTCGTTACCCACGACCGCAACGGCGCTGCTGAAGCCGCGGAATACCTGCTGTCGCTGGGCCATACCGACATTGCACTGATCACCGGTCCCAGCGCGTACCGCTCGTCGCACGAACGCACCTCCGGCTTCGTGGAGGCGTTGGCGCAGCGCGGCATCGAGTTGCCGAAGTCACGCATCATCGAAGCCGGCTACACCTTCGAGTCGGGCGTGGCCGCCGCGGAAAAGCTGCTGTCGGGCAAGCAGCGCCCCACCGCCATCTTCACCGGTAACGACGAAATGGCCGCCGGCGCCTACAAAGTCGCCCTGCGCGCGGGCATCAACATCCCGCGCCAGCTGTCCATCGTCGGCTTCGACGACAGCCCACTGGCTTCGCGCTTGTGGCCCGCCCTGACCTCCGTGCGCCGCAACACCCGCGACACCGGCCGCATCGCCGCCGCCATGCTGATCCATCCGGATACCGTTGGCGCCCTGTCGGCCGCCAGCATCCGTCCGCACCTGGTCATCCGCGACTCCTGTCAGCCGCCGGAATGAAGCCGGTAGCCGGTAGCCGGTAGCCGGTAGCCGAGAAATGTTTTCCGGAGTTCCCTACTCCAGCAAGATCTTTACGCGTCCGTTTCCTTTCATTCCCTGCTCCCGGTTCCCGGTTCCCGCTCAGCTTTTCGTCCTGCCGCACCGCGCAATGACACCGGTTACCAAAGCCGTTAGAATCCCTGCACCCCACGTCGCGGATGCGCCTTCCGCGCCCGCCTGAGCCTTCACGGAGCCAAGCCATGTTCTGCAAGACCTATCACGCCACCCACCCCGACATGATGGACGGTGCCAGCAACGACCAGCTGCGTGACCGCTATCTGATCGGCAGCTTGTTCGTAGCCGATACGGTGCAGCTCAACTATTCGCACAACGAGCGCTTCGTCATTGGCGGCGCCGCACCGGTGTCGAAGAAGGTCGAGCTGCCACGCCAGACCGAACCCGCCTCCGCTGCCGGCAAGCCTTTCCTGGAGCGGCGCGAACTGGGTGTGATCAACGTGGGCCAGGGCGCGGGCAAAGTCACGGTCGATGGGGCGGTGTACCCGCTGGGTCCGAAAGACGGCTTGTATGTGGCGATGGGCAGTGCCGATGTGTTTTTTGAATCCGACAATGCCGGCACGCCTGCCAAGTTCTACCTGACGTCCACGCCTGCGCATGCGCGCTTCGAAACCAAGCCGCTGGCGATCGCCAATGCGGTTTCGCTGGAACGCGGCGCGCTGGAGACCAGCAACGAACGCACGATCTACCAGTACATCGTGCCGGCCACCTGCCAGTCTTCGCAGCTGTTGCTGGGCCTGACCGTGCTGAAGCCCGGCAGCGTGTGGAACACCATGCCGCCACACCTGCACGATCGCCGCTCCGAGGTCTACTTCTACTTCGACCTGGGTGACAACGATCGCGTCTATCACTTCATGGGCGAACCGGAAGCGCAGCGCCACATCGTGGTGCAGAACGACGAAGCCGTTGTGTCGCCGCCGTGGTCGATCCACATGGGTTCCGGCACCAGCAACTACTGCTTCATCTGGGCGATGGGCGGCGAGAACCTGGACTACACGGATATGCACGTGCTGGATATTTGCCAGCTCAAGTGAGCTTTAGGCGATCCGCTTTCCGCATCGCAAGTCATTTTTTGTAGAGCCGAGCTTGCTCGGCTGAAATTTACCGAAGTCCAGAGCAAAAGCAGCCGAGCAAGCTCGGCTCTACAACAACGCCGTAGCACCATAACGAGGAAACCATGGCAAGCAACGCATTCAGTCTGCAAGGCAAGGTCGCGCTGGTCACCGGCGCCAATACTGGTTTGGGCCAGGGCATCGCATTGGCATTGGCGGAAGCAGGCGCGGACATCGCCGCCGCCGGCATCGTCGCTGCGACGGAAACCGAAGAAAAAGTGAAGGCATTGGGCCGTCGCTTCCTCAACATCGAAGCCAACCTGATCACCATCGAGCCGGTGGAGCGCATCGTGGCCGAGACCGTGAGTGGTCTGGGCGGACTGGACATCCTGGTCAACAACGCTGGTCTGATTCGCCGCGCCGACGCGGTGGAGTTCAGCGAAAAAGACTGGGACGACGTGATGAACGTCAACATCAAAAGCGCGTTCTTCATGTCGCAAGCCGCAGGCAAGCATTTCATTGCGCAGGGCTCCGGCAAGATCATCAACATTGCCTCGATGCTGTCGTTCCAGGGTGGCATACGCGTGCCGTCGTACACCGCCAGCAAATCGGGCATCGCGGGCATCACGCGCCTGCTGGCCAACGAGTGGGCCAGCAAGGGACTCAACATCAACGCGATTGCGCCCGGCTACATGGCCACCGACAACACCGCCCAGTTGCGTGCCGATGCGGAACGCAACAAGTCCATCCTGGATCGCATTCCGGCCGCGCGCTGGGGCGAACCTTCCGATCTGGGCGGTACCGCGGTGTTCCTGGCCTCGCGCGCGTCGGACTACGTCAACGGTGCCGTTATCCCGGTCGACGGCGGCTGGCTGGCGCGTTGAAGCATCCCTGACGTAGGTAAAGAATCTCTTGTAGGAGCGCCGTCCCGGCGCGAGCTTTTCGCTTCTATCTCGATCAGACAGAAGAGCTCGCAGCGGGACGTCGCTCCTTGCCCCGATAGCCACGCGGTGAACACGATCAAGAACGCCCCGCAGCGCGTCTGGATGGCGAATGGCGGGCTTCGGTCGCTCTCCGTTCTGCGAAAGCTCGCGGCGGGACGCCGCTCCTACAAAAGCAAAGATAGCTCCTACCGCTATGCTGTTATTGACGAGATACCGTCATGCCTAAATGGTCCGTCATCATTTTTGTTTCTGCCTTCATGGTGTTCGCCGCGGAGGCTCGCAATCCTCCGCCTCGCCAAGTCTTCATCGCGGGCGACTCCACCGCTAGCGAATACGGTCCCGAGCGGGCTCCGCGCCAGGGTTGGGGTCAGGCGCTGGATTCCTTCCTGGACGACAGCTTCATGGTGCGCAATCACGCAAAAAGCGGACGCAGCGCGCGCAGCTTCATCGAAGAGGGTTGGTTCAAAGGTATCGCCAAGGACATTCGTGCGGGCGACGTAATGCTGATTCAGTTCGGCCATAACGACCAAAAGATCGAAGATCCCACGCGCTACAACGAGCCGAAGGATGCTTTTCCGCAATGGCTGATGCGCTACGTGACGCTGGCGCGCGCGAAGGGCGCGACACCGATTCTGATCACACCGGTAGCGCGCCGCACGTTTGACCATGGCAAGCAGTTGCTGGACACGCATGGCCTGTACACACAGGCCGTACGCGATCTGGCGCAGCGGGAGAACCTTGCCTTGATCGATCTCAACGCCCGCAGCATGGACTGGCTGCGCGCGCTGGGCGATGGGCCGTCCAAGGCCTACTTCATGCACGTACCGGAACAGCAACAAGCCGACGACACGCACCTGTCTTCGCAGGGTGCGGTGGCAGTTGCTTGCCTGGTGGTGGACGAATGGAAGCGCTTGGACGAATCCCTGGTTGCGCACGTCGTGCGCGATACCGATTGCGGGGCATCGGCCAACGCGCTAGCCGATCTGCGCGCGCAGGCCCACCCTTCCCTGATCGCGCATGAGCGCGACATCGCCGCCGAACAGGTAGGCCCGCACGGCGGCGCGGGTACGACCACGGCCTATCCCTTCTTCCGCGATGCGCCGGCGCTGGGATTCGAGTTCCGCAGGCGCGTGCTGCACAAAGGCGCGGGAATCGGCTTGCACCAGCACCACAAGGACGAGATCTATTACGTACTCAGCGGACGCGGGGTCTATGTACTCGACGGCAAAGCACATGAAGTACGAGCAGGCGACGCCATGCTGACCCGCACCGGCAGCACACATGCGATCCGGCAGGATGGTGAAGAGGATCTCGAATTGCTGATTATGTATGGGAAGAAGCGGGATTGAGGCGGGGCCAGGGACCAGGGACCAGGGAAAAGCGCGCGGCTTCGCCGCCTTTGTAAAGAGGAAGCAAAAGTTTGGGGCTGTCCTGGATAAGCAATTTATCTAGGACAGCCCCAAAGTTTTCCTGGCCTCCGACCTCTGGCGCCTGACCTCTAACCCCAGCCCCTCAATCAGCAGCTGGCGCGGGCCTATCCCAGCGGCCATACGTTTCATCGATGCCCTTGCGCAGCCTGCGGTACTGGGATGAGCCTGGTTTGACGTCCAGGCGTTCCGCCACCGACTTCCAGCCATCGCTGTGATCGCGCGACCACTCGCGCACGACGGCCCGGCAGGGCTGGCCAGCTACACGCGCCAGGGCGCAGGCCATGTAGATATCACCCGCGGTCCAGTTGGGCTGCTGCAGCATGGCTTCCACATAGGGCCGCGGCACCGTGTAGTAGCGCGCCATTTCATCGACAAAACTCGCTGGGTAGCGGCCGGCGTAGTCATTGATGTCCGCCAGGTGGCGGTCAATCCTGGCATCTCCGCTGCGTGGCTCGTATCCGCCTTCCGCTGTCTGCGCGGTAGCAACGATGACCCCGGAGAGCCCAGCAAAGAGCAGGATCAGCAGAAAAAGCATCTTCCAGTGCGGGCGGGAGATCAGCATCGGCGCATTGTGCCGCACTCCTGCTGCTTTCTCACCTCGCAGGCGTTTGGAGCTTGGGGTCAAAACCGTAGGAGCGCCGTCCTCGGCGCGAGCTCTTCGCTTCTATCGCAATCTGACAGGAAGAGCTCGCGGCGGGACGCCGCTCCTACAACAGCCGTCCGCCCCGCAAAGCCGGTACGACCTGAAACAAGTCGCTCTAGCGTGGCCCTCAATCGTCGTAGTGGCGGCGGCCTTTCTTGTGATGACGGTCACCACGATAGTCGCGGCGGTCGTCATCCCAGCGGTCGCGGTCGTGGCGATCGTAGCGGTTGCGATCGTACCGGTCGTAGCGGACGTAGTGCTTGTCGTACCGCGGCGAATTCCGGTAATAGCCGTGGGCCCGGCCATACGGCGGCGGTGAGCGGTAGACCACTCGCGGAGCGTAGCGGTAGTAGGTCGGGCGATGGTAGCGGTCGCGTACGATGATCACGCGATCGTTGTACCCGTACCGCCCATGGCGGTAGTAGGGTTGGCCTGAGTGATAGACAACGTCCGCAACGTCCACCAGGACGCGAATCAGATCGTCGCTGGCGCGTGCGGTCGACGGCGCGAAGGCCGCCAAGCCCAATCCCATGGCAAGTACGGCAGGTGCAAAAAACCGCGTGAGGGAAAAGCTTGTCATCTCGTTCTCCGTTCACCCGCAGGTGCGGGCATGTGACGAAAATGACGCGTATCGGGTGAACCTTGATTTAACCTTTCCCACTGGAAACGTTACCAACTCAAGTGCGTACAACTGTCGTTTATCCGGCGAGGAAGGCCTGAACAATTCGATTCTGATGTCACCCCCGCGTAGGCGGAAACCTAGTGTCTTTGTTTTTCAATGCGGTGAAGTCGCTGGATGACCAGCCATTCGGTTGTTGAGAAGCGTTTCCCGCCTTCGCGGGAGGCGCTCTTCAACAGCCGAATGGCGGGTCATGACGGCAATTGTTCAGAGGTTCCTTAGGTGGGCAAGCCAAAAGCTAAAGCGGGCCCGCGGCAATCTTTGCTAACGCATCAGGAATCTGTGCTGGGAGTTCGACCGTCAGTAGCCGGGGCTCGTCATCGAGCACACTGTGTTCGGCTTCATGGGCCCAGGTCACGTGATAAGGCATATGAATACCCCAACCTCCCAGCTCTATCACCGGTGCGATATCGGAGCGCAGCGAATTGCCCACCATCACAAACGCGTCCGGCACCGTCCCTAGCTCGCGCAGCACGCGCGCATAAGTAGGTGGGTCTTTTTCGGAAACGATCTCGACGCGGTGGAACAGATCCGCCAATCCCGATTGAGCGATCTTGGCTTCCTGATGAAAAAGGTCGCCTTTGGTGATCAACACAATCTCGTACCGGCCCGCGATGCGCTCAACCGCCTCGCGCATGCCCGGAATCAGCTCCACAGGATGCTGCAGCGTGTCCCGGCCGATCTCGATCACCCGATGCAGGTCACGCGCGCTGATGCGTTCTTCAGTCAACTCTATGGCGGACTCCAGCATCGACAGCGTCATGCCTTTCACGCCGTAGCCGAATATCTTCAGGTTGCGGCGCTCAACCGCCAGCAAATGCTGCTGCGTACGGGAATCGGCCAAGTCGATGTACGCACTCAAGATGCGTTCGAAATCCGCTTCCGCCTGGCGGTAGTAGTCCTCGCTCCGCCACAGCGTGTCGTCGCCGTCGAAGCCTACCCACCTTATGTCACCGAGCATGTCGTTGCCGTCCATCTGCCGCCGCCCATTTCGACTCCCTATCCGGATCAAGGCGCAGCAGCATACCAGCGGCGCAGGCACGGAGGATGCACTTCCTCCGTGCCTGCGCCATCACGTCGTTACTCAGTCACAAGAACTCGCCTATTGCTTGTTAGCCACTGGGCGGCGTGCTGCCATCCGCCGGAGGAGGCGGTGTTTCGCTAGGCGTGGTCTGCGGCGCGTTGGGGTTGGCCGGATCCGGCGTGGTCGGATCGGAGCCCGGAGGCGCATTCGGATCGGCCGGCGGTGTGGTTTCGGTTGGCGGCGGCGGGGTGTCCGTCGGAGGCGGAGTGGTCTCGGGCGGAGTGGCTTCCGTTGGTGCTGGCGGCTCGACGTTGGTGGTGTCGTTATCGGACGGGTTGCAGCCAGACAACAACGCTGCACCGGACAGCAACGCGGCCAAGGCAACGACCAAGCTCAAGGATTGGGGCTTGACGACTTTCATGGTTCTTCTCCTCAACAAGGGGGATCTTTCAACACTTTTGTCAGCTCAATTTGGATCAGCTCAACTTGAATCAGCGTGCGTCCAAGCTTCGCGCAGACGCTGTTAAGAACAGATGTCGGCGATTTCAGGTTTTACCTCCGCCCGCTACGTTGTAGGCCGCATATTCGGCCGGGGACAACTTGCCGTCAGCATCCTTGTCCAATGTGTCGAATGCTTGAGCCAAAGCAGGATCGACGGCCGCTTCGTCCTTACTGATTGCGTTATCGCCATTGGCATCCAGCTCTTCGAACCTTGTGGGCGCTGGCGCAGTGCTGTCACGGGCAGGGGACATGGATTCAGGAGGAACGGCTTCCGTCATGGTTTGCCCGGAAGCCATGGGCGCCGCAAGCACGGCACACAAGATGATGAGGATCAGCAGACGATGTTCAATTTGTCGCCGCATAGCATCTCTCCTTGTATTTCTTCTCCTCCCTGAAAAGAAAGGGCGGCACCGCCGCCCTTCCTTGTTCGACCGATCTATTGCCGAACGAACATCGGTACGCCCGCGCTTACTTCTGCGGCTCGCCGTAGTTCTTGCTTACAAACTCGTTGTATTCCGCGGCTTCCAGCTTGCCATCGGCATTGGCATCGGCCTTATCGAATACCTGCGACAAACCAGCATTGGCCGAAGCTTCTTCCTTGCTGATCATGCCGTCGGCATCCAGATCGAGCGAAGCCCAATCCTGCTTACCACCCTGTGCGCTGGCCGAACCAGTCGCCTGCGACGATGACTGTGTGGTCGCGCCGGTTGCGCTTGTCGCATCGGTGGATGTTGCGTCAGTCGCATCTTGTGTCTGCGGATCGGTCTGGGTCTGGGCTGATGCGCTGCTGTCGGTGGTTTCCTGCGCAAGCGCCAATGGCATCGCCAGGGCGGCGGTAAGAGCGATCAGGCCAATCAGCGGTTTACGGTTTTGGTTGTTCATCGTCATTGCTCCGTCGGTTTGGGAGTGCGTTCCGTCACGCACGGCCCAACGATGCAAATGTTCGCCTGAATCGCCTATGCGACGCAAAACGCGCGTGCACGCCGGTTTAACCACCTGATTGATTTTTTCTTATAAACCTTCGTTACCGAGCCGTGAGGACGATGTGAGCGTCTCATCTGTTGCGTGACGCTTTCGGAATTTTACCGTTACGCGCCTGTCGATTCGTCGCTGTTTGAAACATCCTCTTCACGTCTGCGATGGCTGAACCATTGCCAACCCATCACGACGCCGGACAACGCACCGACGATTTCGCAGATCACCCGTGCACCCAACCCGTCGGGATCGTGGATGCCCTGCAACGCCAACCGTGCATACAGGGGCGACTCCAGTTTCATCATGCCCAGGTAAAACATGCTCCATGCATCCCATCCCGCGCCGATTACCACCGCCATGACACAAGCCCAACCGATGGCGTGACCGATGGACCAATCCAGCATTCGGCATAGCCACTGCCAGAGCGCGTAGCAAAGCACGCCAATCACGAAAGCGATCAATCCGGCTTCCAATGCGCCGAGAAAACCGAAATGCAAAGGAAGATTCATGGAAACGCGCGCTCCAGCCATGCAGGCACAGGCAGTCCTTTCGAACGTAGGAAAACAGGATTGAACAGTTTGGCTTGGTAACGCGTGCCTGGATCGCACAACAAAGTGACGACCGTATGCCCCGGACCCAATGCGTTCGCCAAGCGGATCGCACCGGCGATATTTACACCGCTCGATCCACCGAGGTTCAGACCTTCACTGATCATCATCGCATGTACCCACGGCACCGATTCCTCATCGGGAATCGACCATGCCAAATCGATCGGTGCGCCATCGAAGTTGGCGGTGACGCGGCTTGATCCGATGCCCTCGCTGATGGAACCGCCCTCGGCCTTCAGTTCACCGGTGTGGACGTAGTGCGCCAATGCTGAGCCCGCAGGATCGGCCAGCGCGATCGTCACTTTCGGATTTCGCATCTTCAATGCACGGCCTATGCCGGCGAGCGAGCCAGCGGTACCGGTGGCACAGACGAATCCGTCAATGCGGCCATCGGTCTGCTCCCAAATCTCAGGGCCGGTGGTGGCTTCGTGGAAATCGCGGTTTGCGATGTTATCGAACTGATTGGCGAACCAGGCGCAGCCGGGATCCGCTTGGTTCATGGCTTCGCACATGCGGCGCGCGACGTGCGCGTAGTGGTCGGGATTGGCGTAAGGAACCGCTGGCACCAAGTGGAGTTCCGCTCCGGTGACACGCACGGCGTCGATCTTTTCGCGGCTCTGCGTTTCCGGCATGACGATGATGGTGCGATAACCGCGACTGGCACACAGCAGCGCCAAGCCAATACCGGTATTTCCAGCCGTGCCTTCCAGCACGGTACCGCCAGCGCACAGCCATCCGCGGCGTTCGGCATCCAGCAACAAGCCCAACGCCGTGCGGTCCTTGATGGAGCCACCAGGATTGAGGAATTCGGCTTTGCCCAGGATCTCGCACCCGGTCAACTCGGATGCTTGCCGCAGGCGCAGCAACGGCGTGCGGCCAATGGCGTCGGCCAAGTCGTGGTGGATATCCAAACAGCGGTCCCGGATGCCAGCGCAAATCGATGCGTCAATCCGGAGAAGCGTAACTCAATCGGGGAGCGGTAGCGGGATCAGCGATAGCACATGGGCCGCATGCAGCTTTAGATTGTGTAGGAGCGACGTCCCGGCGCGAGCTCTTCCGGTGGGATGGCAGCACCCAAAGACAGAAAAGCTCGCGCCGGGACGGCGCTCCTACATGAGTTCTTCCTCGTTGATCGTTCCCGCATGAATTCACTTCCCCACGGTTCCCAGCCCGCGGAAGATCACGTTCGATCAATAAAGTCTCAGCGGGTGGTATCTATTCGACCAAGAAGTGCCGGCCACCATTACTCAGTGCAGCAACCCATGGTGGACCATCTTCAGCCGTTCCGTGCCGGTCGCCGCCACCGCTTCACTGGCGCGTTCCAGAACGGTTTCATCCTCTTCATCAATGACCACCAGCAGCCGACCGGCTTCGATCTCTTTCTCGTAGTCGCGGCGGATATCGCTCGGCACGGCAGAACCGGCCAATGCCGCGGACCACCCACCCACCGTCGCGCCGACCAAGGTGGTCAGTACGACGCCAGTCACCGGAATGGCTACTGCGGGAATCGCCATGCCCAGCAACCCTCCAAGCAGTCCGATGGCGCCGCCGCCGGCGATGCCGCGCAGTGCGGCCGGAACGAAGTCCGTGGGCGAGGCTTCTTTCTGCGAGTCGGGAACCAGCGCCATCTCCACCGCCGATTGACCCACCAGTGCAGTGTGATCCGGCCGAATACCAGCCCGGATAGCCGCGTTCAGGGCCTCTTCCGCGGTATTGATATCGGGTGCGCTGAATACGCGTCGGGTTTTCATGACAAGCCTCCTCGCATCTACATGCCGTGGTGGAGTCATGGACCACGATAGGCGCCCTGCGTCGCAATCGCGTGAAAAAAGCCTAAAAAAGCTGGAAAATTCTATCTTGAGACGACTATTCCGCAGGTCGTTCCGCAATGCGCTTGCCCATGGCTTGCAGGTAGCGTTCGTGGAGCGCGCCTACTTTCTCCACGTACGCCTGCGTCTCCGTATACGGTGGAATGCCGCCGTAGCGCGTCACGGCACCCACGCCAGCGTTGTAGGCCGCGGCTGTCAGTTTCAGATCGCCTTTATAACGGCGTATCAGCGACTTCAGATGGCGCGCGCCCGCGCGAATGGATTCCGACGATGAAAACGGATCGGTTACTCCGTATTCCTTAGAAAGTTCCGGCATTAGTTGCATGAGCCCTTGGGCGCCCTTGGGCGACACCGCTTTGGCGTCGAAATCGCTCTCGGCGTGTGCGACCGCGCGCAGCCATGCGTCTTCGACACCGGTCTGCCGTGCCGCAGCGGCGAATTCCTTTGAGTACATATTCAAGCGCGGTGCACTCACCTTGCCCAGGCCAGGATGAGCGGGCTCGCCTGGCGGAGTTGCCACGGTGAACTTCAGATAGGGCCGCGAACCGGGCAGGTTGCGGGTGCTGTAGACCAGCTGGCCATCCTGCTCCCGCTCGTACAAAGTGCCGCTAAACACGCCCATCGAACCCCAGAGATTAGGGGTCTGGACGGCGTTGTCGTCCAGCTCCTTAGCGGTGCAGCGGGACCCGGGCTCCGGCGCAGTCGCCAGGCTGACCGTGCCTTGGCGGACGCAGCGGTACACCGTCCGTGCCTCCAGCTCGGCACTGGAGACAGTGATCAGCAAGGCGAACAACGGCAACAGGCAGCGGAGACGGGGGTTCATGGGCGTGCGGGATTGTGGGGTCTGGAACCTGAGCGCTTGGCTACAAACACGCCGTCCGGCGCTCACCCAGGCCGCTTAGCCGACAAACGGCACCCTTCAGCCTGCAATCCGCCCTGCTGCGGCGCAACACCCATGTGCGTAAAATACCGGCCTTCTATCACCTGCACCCCTCTGGAGCGAGCGAATGGGCCTGGACCTGGTCACTTCCGGCAAGAACCCGCCTGACGAAATCAACGTCATCATCGAAATCCCGAAAGACGCTGAACCCGTCAAGTACGAAGTGGACAAGGCCAGCGGCGCGATCTTCGTCGATCGCATCCTCTCCACGCCCATGCGTTACCCCTGCAACTACGGCTACGTGCCCAACACACTGTGCGGCGACGGCGATCCGGCCGATGTGCTGGTGGTGTTGCCGCTGCCGCTGATTCCCGGCTCGGTCATCCGCTGCCGCCCGGTCGGCGTCTTGCGCATGAGCGACGAAGCCGGCAGCGACGAAAAGCTGCTCGCGGTCCCAGTGGACAAGGTTTTCGCCGGCTATACCCATATCCATGACATCCATCAGGTCAGTTCGCACTGGCTGGAGCGCATTGGCCATTTCTTCGAGCACTACAAGGATCTCGAGAAAGGCAAGTGGGTGAAGCTGGATGGTTGGGGCGACGCCGCAGCCGCCAAGCAGGTGTTGGTGGAAGCGATTGAGCGGTGCAAGCAAGAGGGGTGATGCCATATTAGCTTGGGGAAAATTCGACTCGGAATTAGCCGAATCAATTCCCCACACTTGCCAGTCCGGCTCCGCGCAGCACCGGATGGGCGGAGGCTGTTTCCTTCTCCCACCGGGAGAAGGTGGCGCGAAGCGACGGATGAGGGCATGAGGTATCCGTTTGTAGCGAATGTCACTACCGAGTCATTGCCATTCCCTCATCCGCCCTTCCGTATCAAGTACAGGGGCAGGCTCTTGCTTCGCGCCCCGGTCCTGCGCAGCGCGCAGGGCGTTCAGGCATGCACGAGCCATTGGCTCGTAAGCAGCATGCCTTCCCCCAAAGGGAGAAGGAAGCTGAGATTCGCCGCTAGTCAGACATCTATAACGCCGGCATTGTCCTTCCGGCCTCCACCGCTCGACGCGCACGCTCAACAGTCGGAGCCAACCCCGGCAACAACGGCTCAATCAACTCAGCATGCCTGCGCCATTTGTCAGGCTCGGGCAAGGTCAGGGTGTAGCGCGACAGCGGCAGCGTTTGACTCAGTTCGCGATCCCATTTCAGGTCCAACGCAGCGCAGATGCGCTGGATCTCGGTCGCTGGATCTTTGAGAAAGTCCGCATAGTCCAGCGTGGTCCAGCGTTCGCGTGGCAGCGGCTCAAGCTGGTCCAGGATGTGGTTCAAAGTGCGCTCCCACTGCACGCGGACCACATGATGCAGCGGCTGCGTAATCAACTCCCTCCAACCTGGCACCAGCAGCAGCGACCAAGGTTGGTGACCGGGCCAGCCCGGCAATCCGGGGTACGTCCTGAAGCGACCGGATTTCCACGCGTCGATCATGCTGCCCAGCGTTTCCCGCACATCGCGATAAAGAAAAACGAACCGGGCTTCCGGAAATATTGATTGTAGGAAACGAATTCGCAGAGCGTTCTTGGGTGTCTTTTCCAGCATCCGCACCTTATCCGCTGTCGGCGGTCGCCCTGCACGGTCATGAAGCCCCGCCCAGAATCGGTTCCGCAGCAGCTGCGCTCTCTCCGGCGAGGCGTCGGCTTCGGTAAGCACGTTCGAATCGAACCCTCGGTCCCTTGGCGCCAAGCCAGGTACCTGTTCGATCAACTGGTGACTCTCGCCGCCAATGGTGAAAAATTCCGGCGCCTGTGCCAACGTCTCGAACAGCAGGGTTGAACCGGACCGCGGAGAGGAAAGAATGAAAACGGGGCGGTCGAACAACGGATCTTTCATGCGCGGGCCGGCGTCCCTGATTGCCGCATGGGTTCCGCCGGCAAGGCCGAGCCTATCTCGGTGGTCGGCACCGCTTTCGGTTCGTTCAAGGCTACGGTGAATACGTGGGCGTTGAGCGCCTGCATCAACCTTCCCCCATTGCGGAGCGCGATCTGAGCGACGCCCTTGCCGACGATATCCTGCTGGGTTCGCTCCAGCAGCTCTCGATATCGGGGAAAGCTGGCAGGGTCAGTACCGTGGCACGACCAAAGCGCGTGCCAACAGTGGGCGAATCGCTGCAGTGCGATCTGGATGGGCGCTAGTTGCGGAACGTGCTCCGCATCATTCAGAAGAAACACGATGTGTTCGCGTAGCTCCCACGGGCTCATCACCACCGGCACGTTAAACGATTCGAAATCCAACGCGGGCATATCACCGCCGGCGCGAGGATCCAGGCGCTTCGGCTGCCATCCAGGCTCACGCTGTTCCGGGGTGCGGCCTTGCGCCACCAGGTCCCAGAAACGTCCGCCACCGACCGTGTCCGCGACCAGATGGATGCGAGTGTCATCGCCATGGTTCAGCACGCAGTGCCGGCGCCAGGTATCAAAAATCCAGCACTCTCCGGCGGCCATGTTGACTTCGCTGTCGCCGCAATGGAAACGCACCGAAGGGGTCGTGATGATCGGCACGTGCACGCGCATGCGTTCGCGCCAGTAATAATTGACGTCCACATGCGGGGAAACTTCCGACTGCCCGGAAAGCCGCATCAGCCGTGACCGCCCCCAGGTGGCCCCCAGCGCTTCCAGCACCTGCATCAGATAAGGCAACCGCAGCAACCACGGCGTCGGCCGCATGAGCCCGGCGGTCTCATCACTGTCCGGATCGCCATCGGTCGTGATCAAGGTCAGCGCGCTGTTGCCCGGCATACCGCCCGGATGCGGCCGCCAATGAGCGTCTTCGATCTGGGAGATTTCCCGCGCCAGAGCGGCAGCGTCGAAGCTGATGGGCAATTGGATGAACGGGGCCGGCAGTTTCATGTGTGTCTCAGCGACAGCTACCCGAGCAAGTGTGAGGGGGGCTTTGCTGGGAGTAAAGGCTGAAGCTCTCTAATAGCGCGAATTCGCCAACCCCACGGCGCGTTTAAATGGCTTCGACTTCGGCTACCTGCCCGCAGAATGTCGCAACGCGAGCGGCGGATAGTCTTCCACAAAAAAACTACGGCCCCTTGCGGGGCCGTAACGGTGTAGCGACTGGTGTTCGATCGAGGATCAGAACGTCTGCTTGTACTGCATGTAGATAAAGCGACCGATATCGAATCCGCCGTAGTACGAGTACTGCGAATTCGGTGCCGAATACGCCGGAGCGGCGTAGTGATCGAACACATTGTTCGCGCCCACCGAGATGGTGGCATTCCACGGGGCATTCCAGCGGACCTGGATGTCGTGGAACGTGTTGGCGCCCATGCGATTCATGCCGTAGTTCTTGGTGGGATCCGGCGACTGGTAGCCCGGATCCGTGCACTCATCCGCGTAATAGCAGCGTTCTTTCGTGCCGGAGTAATAGCGCATGTTCCAGCCAACGCCGAACTCACCCAGCGTCCAGTTGGTGCTCAGGTTCGAGCGAACGCGGAAGTAGCCGCCGAAGCCATTCTCGACGGTTACGGGAACCCCGCTGTCGTTGGTGGTTTTCAGGTGGTACTTGGAGACGTACGTGGTTTGCCAGTTGAAATCGAAGCGGCCGAAATCGCTGTCCCAGCGGTACGCTGCTTCCATGTCATAACCTTCGGTGTCCAAGTAACCGGCGTTGCGGCCGCCATAGGACAGGTTATTGACGTAACCGCGGGTGGGATCGCGGGTGAAGCTGTTACAACGCTCGGCAATGCCAAGGATGTAGCAGTCGTTCAGCTGATCCGTCGGGGTGTCGTCGACGATGGTGTTTTCCACCTTGACCGCCCACCAGTCCAGCGACAGGTTCAGCCCTTCAGCGAAGGTTGGACTCCAGACAACCCCCAGGGTTTTGGAAGTGGAGGTTTCCGGCGTCAGGTTTGGATTGGAACCGGAGTTGAACGGAACCGGGCTCTGTTCATCCGGACCTTCCGCCTCCACGAAACCTTGCCTCAGCTGACGGAAATTCGCTGCATTGGCGATGTCTTGCGCGCAGCGGGCCAAGGTTACAGGATTGGAAGCGGCATCGCCGAACAAGGTGTCGCACGGATCGGTGAAGTACTCGAACGATTGCGATCCGCCGCCATACAAATCGGCGATGGTCGGAGCACGGAAGCCCTCGGCCCAAGTACCGCGCACCATCAACTGGTCAATCGGCTTCCACTTGAAACCAAACTTGTTGTTGAGCGTGTCGCCGAAGGTACTGTAGTCGGAATAGCGGGTTGCGACGCTCAGCGTGAGTTCCTGTGCGCCCGGCAGATCCGCCAGTACCGGGATGCTCAGCTCAGCATAGAGCTCGTTGACGTCGTAACCGCCTCGGGTCGGACCAGCGGCCAGATCGGTGGAGTCGCCCGTCTGTGAAAGCGCGTCCGGATTGAATTCGCCCTTTTCCTTGCGATATTCGTAACCGACTGCGAAACCCAGGTCACCGGCCGGTAGCGCGAATAGCGAGCCCGTCAGGTTAGCGAAATAGCTGTTGGTTTCCACTTCGCCACGATTGTGGGTGGTGGGGAACAGGAACGCGATCAGCTCGTCGTTGCCCGTGATACCGCCATCACCCGCACGACCGGCAGCAATGAACGGATTCCACGGCACGCAGCCACCTGGGCCCGCGCCATAGGCGGGATTGGTACCTGCCGCCAAACCGGCGGCGCTACCGCATTCCACGCGTCCCGTATTCGGGTTGAGGAACGATTCCCCCGTCGCCGCGCGCACTGCGGAGATGCGGAAGTTGCCGGTCTGCATCTGGATGTTTTCGGCATTGTTGTACAGCATGCCGACATCCCAGTCGAAGTACTTGTCGGCAAACTGGAACGAACCTTCCAAGGCGCCAGTGAAACGGAACGTGGTGAGCTCGTTGGTAGAAACGCGGGGCATTTCCCAGCCGCGGTGAACGAAGCCCACTTCCTGGCCTGCACCTGGATTCCACTGATTGCCAAGCGGGTTGTAGTAGCTATCGGCCGACATCATCAGGTCATACGCGCCCGACTGCATCGGGTAGCCAGCCACCTGCGCCTCCGACGAGCGCTTGGTGTAGAGCAGATCGGTAACGAAGCGGACGTTTTCCGTGATGTCGAACTTGCCGTTAACGAATACCGAACGACGCTCCGTCGGCGTCAGCAGGTGCATCTGCTCATTCGCATTGCTGACGTCACCAGTGATAGGTGTGGGGTCCAGCAGATGGTAGTTGGCGAAGTTATAGGGATTCGCACCGCGATCCAGCACATAAGCGATGTCATCATCCGGGTTCGTGGGATCTTGAGGATCAATCAACGAGCCCCATTGGCTGACGGTTGTCCAGCCCTGGGTAGGATGACGATTGGTGCGCGAGGACTGGCTGAACCAGCGGTCCTTGGCCCACACGCCTTTTTCTTTCGAGTACTCGGCGCCAACGGTCAGCGAACCGCGGTCGCCGGAAAAACCCATTACGAAATCGTAGGCTTCTTTATCACCATCGCCCTGGCTGTACTGACCGTAGTAGACGCTGGCTTCCGCACCTTCGAAGTTGCTGCGGGTAATGATGTTGATCACACCGGCCATGGCGTCAGAGCCATAGATCGAGGAAGCGCCGTCTTTCAGAACCTCAATACGCTCAACCATGACCGTCGGAATCTGCGAGACGTCCTGCCAACCGCTTACGCTGGCGCCCAGGCGCTTGCCGTTGACCAGCACCAACGTGCGCTGGGTGCCCAGGTTGCGCAGATCGATGTAGTAGCCGCCGACCATTTCACCGGAAGAGAGAGGCTCTGAGCGGCTGATCGCTGGCGACCCAGCGGCAGAGATGTTCTGCAGGATGTCGGCGACCGATCGGAAGCCCTGCTTTTCGATTTCATCGCGCGAAATGCTGAGCACCGGTTGAGCGGTCTCAGTATCGACCTGTCGGATACGCGAACCGGTGACTTCAATTCGATCCAAGGTGGTGGGGGCACTGCCCTCAGTCTGCTCCTGAGCGCCGGCGAATGCCGGTGCCAATGCGAGCGCGATACCAGCCGGCAGCAGGCCGGCTCGCACCGCGAAACGCGGATTGCGATAGTTCATTGAATCTCTCCTCCGGAGTAATCGTTATTGGCGTGTTAAAACACGCTCCAAAGTTACGTTCCGGTGAGGATCTCTGCTTTGCGTGCGCGGCCCGGTGACTTTGCCGAGTCTGTCCTGGAGTGGCTCAATGCGATTCGGTAGCGCGATGCCGACACACCAAAGCGCGCGCGGAAAGCGCGGGCGAAGCTGCAGCAGTTGTCGAAACCGGAAGCGGCGGCTACTTCGCCGATCATCATCGACGTGCTGCCCAGCAACTCCGCCGCGCGCTCCAGCCGCATACGCGCGGCGGCGGCCTGCGGGCTTTCTTCATACAAGGTGTAGAAGGTGCGCGAGAAATACCAGCTGGAGAAACTGGTCAGCTCCGCCAACTCGCTGATTCGCACGACACGATCGCAGTTTCCTTCCAGATACAGCCGCGCGCGCTGCAACCGGCCGAACACCTGCCGTTTGCGGCTGCGCGAGCGACCGGGACAGCGTTGTATGTAGGCATCCAGCTCCTGCTGGATAGCGACCATGTGCAACAGAATCGGCCGCAACGCGGCCGCATCGCTTTTTTCTTGCTGATCGGCCAGGCGCGCCGCGGCTTGGCGCCACAACTTCAATGCGATGCGGCCATCACGCCGGGGAATCCGTCCACGACCGGCGTACAGCGTGCTGTCGGCCAGCGGCACCATGCCTCGAAGCACCTCTGCGCTCAGGGTCAATCCGATACAAACACCGTGACGGTCGGTCTGGATCAATGGCTTGGAATCGCGCTCGAGCGCAATCCACTGTCCGGGGCGCAGGCGGAACTTGCCTTCCTTCGCCTCCACCCACGAGGCCCCCCGCAGCTGTATCCAGACCGAGAACATGTCTCCGGATACCTGGACGCTGCCCAGGCGGGAAACACCCACGCAGCTGCTCCGACCCGTCGGCTCGGACTGCTCCAGCCGGATTTGCTGGCCACGGTCGCTCCACTGCTTTTGCTCCATCGCTCATTCCACTTTGCACAAATCGAACATTCCATGTGCCCGATTAGCGAACCCAGTTCAGGAAATTTGCGGGAGACTTGTACGAAATTTTGGCGAGAACTCTTCCGAAGGAATTACGAAAGGTATTTTTCATTACGGATCAGCAAGTTGCTCCTCCTCCGAACGCAGCTCCATTAGCGACGGCAACGACATGAATCCAATGTCCGCGCCATCATCCTGCGCCATCGCCACGTATACGGCCCGATTGCGCGCACTGCTACTGAATCCGTTTACTGATGACAGGTGAGCCGGTTGAACACAGCGAGGAGCCGGATGGGAACGCCCGACCCCGATGTGACGCAAGCTGACGAAGCAGCCAGCAAGCTGCTCCAGGTACTCGATGTGCCCATCTTCAGATACGGACCAGGTGCGGTAGCGCTGGCTGGAAGGATAGGTACCATCCACGCGGCGCAGACTATCGGGCGACAGCGCCAGATCCGTCTGCCACAGCCCCTCGCGAGCGGCATAGGTGAGCAGTATTCGGCCTTGCGACGGATCCAGCTTTGCCAATGAGACACCTTCAAGCGTCGCCAGCAGCCGCCATTTGTCGTCTCCGCGATCAAACAACGTCAGTCGTTGCCCACCGTCGCTACTCCCCGTTATCACCAGCAATCGTTTCGGGTCCGGCAGATAGGCGGCGGTCAGCAGATCACCGGCAGATTGCGGAACTTGAAGTCGTACCACTTGTCCATTCGCGGGATTGATCTCGTACAGGCCAAAATTTCCGGCCGCATCGCTTCCGATCACCAGCACCCGGCGGCTTTCAGGCGACCACACCGGCAGATATCGCGATTCCGGCCGGATACCTTCGATGACGTGTAACGAGGTAGGCCGCTCCATGTCGGCCCACCACAAGGCGAACTCACCCGACCTGTCGGAAGTGAAGACGATCTGCCGTCCGTCCGGCGCCACGGAAGGCAGAGTGTCCCGGCCAGAAGACGCGAAGAGTCGCTGCGGCCCCGAAAGATCGCCCGCGTCGGTACTGACGCGGTAGATACCGAAATGCGGTTTGCGTTGTACGAATGCCAGCGCATTCGCCCGGTCCGCTATGGTCGGGGCCTGCGCGTCTTCGATTCCCAAATCGCGAATCTGTCCGTTGGCCACCGACAACCAGTACAACCGTGTATGGCCGTCGACGCGTCGGCCATAAACAATGGCGCGGCCGTCCGGCGTCCAGTCCCAACCGCGAAGTTCCGCATACTGGCGAGTCAGCCGCTCGGCACCGCCGCCACCGGCCGGGATACGCCAGAGATCACCAAGCGGGGTGCTGCGTATGAAGACGATCCAGCGTCCGTCGGGCGAATAGCGAGGCGCAAAATCCACATCGTCCTCGGTTGCGCCATACTGCAAATGGCGCCATCGCCCTGTCTTAAGATCGAGCACCCGCAGACCTGGCGAGCCTGCGCTGCGTGCCGCGCTACTGAAGATCAACCCGCTGCCATCTGGCGTCCAATCAAAGCTCGGACGATTGCCGGGATCGCAATCGCCCAGGACCCGTTCGTCGCCGCCGGCAACGGACACGGCCATGATCCTGCAATCTTCTCCAGGGACGCGCCGCAGGAACGCGATCTCCCGCCCGTTCGGCGACCATTCGGGGTTGCTGTCCCACGCACCTGTCGGCGGACGCGTCAACTCACGCGGCTGACTCTGATTGGTCGCCTGTACCAGGATCGAGGACCCCACGATTTCTTCGGCGGGGCTGGACAAATACGCCACCAACGATCCATCCGGGGACAAAGTAGGCGAGAACTCGAAACCTGGTGCCGAGGTGATCAGTTGGTACGGACGTGTAGGAGCTGTCAGTTGCTGCTTGATGGCTGCGGCCGAGCCAAGACCCTCGGCGGACTGCCACCGCCATCCAGCCCAGACAAGCGCCGCAATCAGTGCAACGCCGCCGACCAACAATACCCGTTGCTTCCAGCGCAAAGCCTGCTTCTGCACAGGAGGCTGCTTCGGCACGGTGACGACAGTAGCGTCCGCGCGCAACTGCGATGTGGGTGCTGTTTCTTGCCGCGCCAACGGTTCTTCCGCAACCTTGGCCGGCGCAATCCTCAGCGGGGCCTCGATCATCTCTGCCGCCAGCCACTCCACCGGTGCCAGCAACCGGTATCCACTCTTGGCGATGGTCTCGATGTAGTTGGGATGGTCGCGGCCTACCGCGAACGCTTTGCGCAACTGCGTAATCGCTTGCGTGACCACATCGTTGGTGGGCAGCGTGTTCGGCCAGACTTCAGCGAGCAATATGTCGCGACTTACTACTTTGCCGGCGTTCTCCACCAAAACCAGCAATACACCCAACGATTTTGGCGTGATCCGCACGGCCCTGCGCGAGCCAGGCGCTCTCACCTCGCGCAGCGGAATATCGACCACGCAATCTCCCACCTGCAGGCGCTCGGAGAGCAAAGGGGCGAGAGGATCGGTAGGCTTCGACATGGGGGAATATGGTGCGCACGGCATCCCCACTCGTCATGTGTCTGAATGCCTATCGGCAATCAATTCGACAAACTCGGCAAACCATGACAGCGATGGGGGGAAAGCGCCGTTGGCCGGCGCATTTTACAGTTCTCTGTGTGTTCCCCCTGAACGGGAGCAACACACAGGCTATCCCTCTCTCTCGCCGACGTCCTATTACAAAAGTCTCAACATTCGCGCCCTCCGGCGCGAATTTTTTGCCTGCCGTCCGCAATGACCCTGGAGCGGCGAGTGTCGCCTGACGCAATTCGGCAGCGGCGAGCCGGGTGAACTGCCAAAGGCCTTCTACTTGAAGTGGTAAACCAGCGCGTAGTACGCCACGTATATCCACGACAGTACGCCGTGGATGATCGCCCACAGTAGTGATTTATTGGCGCTCCAGGAGATTGTGATAGCCAGCGCTGTGCCGAATCCGATGCCTGCCTTGGCCACGGAAACCCCGCCACCGCCCCTCATGGCGCCACCGCCGGCGCACCGGAACCGGCGCGGTATGGAAAGCGCGCGAAGATGTCGGCAATGGCCGAATCGATGCGCGCGGCGCGCTCTTCCGGTTTGGCGCGGGCGACTCGCCCCACCGCAACGCCTTCCCATACCAAACGGTTATGCCGCGCATCGACGAGATCAACGTTGAGCGTGCCTTCGGTATAACGATAGACGTCCGTCCGATCGCGCCAATACGGCACCGCGACATAGCGTCGTGCGCGGTAGCTGTAGTAGTAGTCGTAGTCGACCTCCGGCATGCTCACCACATCGGTTTTTTCCTGCATGAAGGCGTTCAGGTTGACCCAAAGGTCCGGCGATTTCTCGTCATAGACGTAACCGCGGGATTCCATCTGCGCATGCGCGGCCGCCTTCATTCGGCCACTGACCAAGGTCGTATAGCCCTGGCTCTCAATGGCGAGCGGCGAATAGAAAGCGAAGCTGCGATAACGCGAAAAATCGGCCGTCGGATCCACATCGCTACTGATGCGCGGACCGGTGGCGCAACCCGCCAACAGCGCCACGGCCGCAATGGCCAAGCAGAGAATAATGGAACGGTATGAGACACGCATGATCTTCACCCTCCTGTTAGAAACCGCCCTCCCGGCGCACGCCGGGAAGGCCAACATCATGACAGTCCCATGGCAACAAAATATGTAGGTCGCCGCCCGGGTTCAGCTGGGGCGATATACCTGAGCGCCCTGCGCCAGGAACTCGGCGGACTTCTCCGCCATGCCGGCGTCCAGCGCCGCGGTTTCGTCGACGCCGTGTTCGGCAGCGTAGTCGCGCACATCCTGGGTGATCTTCATCGAACAGAAATGCGGACCGCACATCGAACAGAAATGCGCCACCTTGTGCGCGTCCTTCGGGAGGGTCTCGTCGTGGAATTCCTGGGCTTTTTCCGGATCCAGGCCCAGGTGGAACTGATCTTCCCAACGGAATTCGAACCGTGCCTTGGACAGCGCATTATCGCGAACCTGGGCGCCTGGATGGCCCTTGGCCAAATCGGCCGCGTGCGCGGCGATCTTGTAGGCCATGATGCCGTCGCGCACGTCCTGCCGGTTGGGCAGGCCCAGGTGCTCCTTGGGCGTGACGTAGCACAGCATCGCCGTGCCGAACCAGCCAATCATTGCCGCGCCGATCGCGCTGGTGATGTGGTCGTAGCCCGGGGCGATGTCAGTGGTCAGCGGCCCCAGGGTGTAGAACGGTGCCTCGCCGCATTCGCGCAGCTGCTTGTCCATGTTTTCCTTAATCAGCTGCATCGGCACGTGGCCGGGGCCTTCGATCATGGTTTGCACATCATGCTTCCAAGCGATCTTGGTCAACTCGCCCAACGTCTCCAGTTCGCCGAACTGAGCAGCGTCGTTGGCATCGGCGATACAGCCGGGGCGCAGACCATCACCCAGCGAGAAGGCCACATCGTAGGCCTTCATGATTTCGCAGATGTCCTCAAAGTGGGTGTAGAGGAAGTTTTCCTTGTGATGCGCCAGGCACCACTTCGCCAGGATCGACCCGCCGCGAGAAACGATGCCGGTGACGCGCTTGGCCGTCAGCGGCACATAACGCAGCAGCACGCCCGCATGGATGGTGAAGTAATCCACACCCTGTTCGGCTTGCTCGATCAGGGTGTCGCGGAAGATTTCCCAGGTCAGTTCCTCGGCGCGACCATCGACCTTTTCCAATGCCTGATAGATCGGCACGGTGCCGATCGGTACTGGCGAATTGCGGATGATCCATTCGCGGGTTTCATGGATGTGCTTGCCGGTGGAGAGGTCCATCACGGTGTCGCCGCCCCAGCGGATCGACCACACCAGCTTCTCCACTTCTTCTGCGATGCCGGAGGACACCGCGCTGTTGCCGATGTTGGCGTTGATCTTGGTCAGGAAGTTGCGGCCGATGATCATCGGCTCGCTCTCGGGATGGTTGATATTGTTCGGCAGGATGGCGCGGCCGCGTGCGATCTCGTCGCGGACGAATTCCGGCGTGATGATGTTCTGGATGCTGGCACCGAAGCTTTCACCCGGATGCTGCGCCAACAGCAACGCATCGCGCACCGCCTCCAGCCGTTGGTTTTCGCGAATGGCGACGAATTCCATCTCCGGCGTCACGATGCCTTTTTTTGCGTAGTGCATCTGACTGACGTTGGCGCCGGCTTTGGCGCGGCGCGGCAGAAGGCGACCAGGAAAACGCACGGCCGCCAGCTTCGCATTGGTTTCGCGGCCACGACCAAACTCCGAACTCAACTGGCTCAGCGGCTCGGTATCGCCGCGTTCTTCGATCCAACGAGCGCGCAGCGCGGGCAAGCCGGTGGACAGATCGATCTGGGCATCAGGGTCGGTGTAGGGACCGGAGGTATCGTAGACAGTGATCGGGGGATTCTCTTCGCCGCCAAAGATGGTCGGCGTCTGACTCTGCGCGATCTCGCGCATCGGCACCCGCAGATCCGGGTGGGAACCTTCAACGAAGATCTTGCGCGAACCGGGGATCGGCCGGGTAACGGATTCGGAAAGCTGCTCGGTTTGCTGAAGCAGGCTGCTGGGGATGGCATTCATGGCGTTCGTCCAAAGGCGGCGGGACGAAGCGGCGGCGCATGGAAGGCATGGGAGAAGGGCTTCGGCCCCCGCGCGCCTTTCAAGGCGACGGCTCCTCACAACTATCCTGCGAAGCTTCCCTACGCCGGTCTTAACCGGATCAGGTTCGAAGGGTCTGTCTCAATCGTGGCGTCAAGCCCGATACCCCCGCTTCGGGGAGCATTGAATCATGCTGTCCGGCTGGAGCCAAGCGGCCGCGAGCGCTTCCCGGGTGTCTCGCGCACTTTCGGAGGCCGGAGAGATGCTGAATCGGGTGGATCCGCCATGTAGCGTCAAAATCCGCTATTCCAGCGAATAACCCACCCGAAAGCCGCCCCAATGCCGGTCAGCGACAAAGATGGGGACGGACAGATCGAACATGATCTGCCCGGTGTCGCGGCGGTAGATCTGCAGCCGGTACGGGTCGGTGTGTGCGCCAACGCTGCGGCCGACGCGGTCGGCGAATATGCGTTTGGTGCGGTTGCCCACCAGATCGACGGCCGCGTCGCCGGTCAAAGGTTGGCTGAAACGCAGGTTGTGTGTAGGCACGTAGCCATCGGGGTTGGCGCAAATGGCGAAGACGAACCACGGGTGCATCGTGGCGACGCGCTCTTGCACCTCCGGCAGCAGTTCATCGCAAATTGCATCGAAAGCGGTGGTGAACTTTGCCGGCTCGATACCCGGCATTGGAACGTACTGGCGCGAAAACAGCGCCCCCTCGTCGATTCGACCGTCCTCGATCGCCGCTTCCAGCGTTTGTCCGATTCGGGCGACCGCGTTCTGCGCCAGTTGATACACCCGTGCGTGGCGGCGGACGCGCATTGGATCCTCGGGGAGTCGAAACAGGCCCACGCAGTCGTGCAACGTGCCAGTGCCCTGTGCCAGCGCCTCGCTGCGTTCCGCGACCTGGCCGGCATGCTGCAGATTGCTGCGGCTCAATCCCACCACATCTTCCACCGCACGGTCGATGGCGGCGATTTCGTCGCCTTGTTTGGCTACCCGCACCGCCACGGACTGCATCGCCGTACTTGCACGCGCCAGTAGCTGCCCGATGCCACCGAGTACATTTTCAGTGGACTGCGCCGCAACGGCGCTTTCCTCCAGCGCCGCATGGGTTTCACCGACTATTGCGCGTACGTCCCGCGCTGCGGAGGCGGCGCGCTCGGCCAGCCGGCGAATCTCCACCGCGACCACCGCAAATCCGCGCCCTGCCTCTCCCGCGCGCGCCGCTTCGATGCTGGCGTTGATCGACAGGATATTGGTCTGGAAAGCCACCGAATCGATGACCTCAATCACCTCGTCCGCCCGCTGCGAGCGACGCTCGACTTCGCGCATCGCCGTACTCAACTCGCGCGCCGCATCGGCGCCCTGGCGTGCGCTGGCGTCCGCATTGGCGGCCACCGCGATTACGGTCCGCAGCTCCTCGGCGGCGCCCTGCAGTCCTTCCATCAATCGACGGCTTGCCTGCAGCACCGTTTCCAGTGCCGAGAGCTGCGCTTGTGATTGGCGTAGCAGCTCGTCGTTTTCGCTGACCAGATGCGGCACCTCGGCCGCAATCTGCTGCGACAGCGCCACCGCCTGGCGAATGGCTTCGGCCAGATTGCCGAAGCCGGCGGACAACCGGCGTTGCAACGGTGAAACTGGCTGCCCGGCGGGCAGGACCAGTTCGAGATCGCAATTGCTCAGTCGCTCGCCGACATCCTCCAGGAGTTGCCGCTCGCTGGCGGCTTCCTGCAAACGCTGGGCCAGCGGATGTACCGGCAATACGCCGCCCGGCTGTGCCTGGCTGGCACCCAGCATCGCTACATCACGGAGCAATGCCGCGGTTTCCGAGTGTGGCAGCGACAGCATCCAGCCTTCGCCGTCGCGCTGGAAGCGCACCCGTCGCGCCGCATCCTCGCCCGGCGCCACCCAGACACCTTCGTCCATGCACAGTGCATCGACCGGCAATCCCCAAACGCAGGCGCTACCTGTCTGCCACGACGCATCCGTCAGTTCCAGCAAGTCCCGCGCGGCGCGATTGGCCGCGGCCAATCTGCCGGCGGCATCCAGCCGAAGCAGACCCACGGGGGCGTCAGGCAGCCAGCCGAGCACCACGGGATCTTGGCTGACCGGATCGATGGCTGCGGATAGCGGCATGGTGTTTCCTCGGATGTCGCTATCGATAGCGGCCAGGCCGGCGTGGAATTGAGCATCGCCTTGGCTCGTAACCTCCACCGAAGTGGAGAGACTCATTGACCACCGGTATCATCGGCTCAAGACCGCCTATCGGAGCCTGTCATGACCACTCGCCCCACCCGCACCATCCTGGTTGTCCTGCTTCTGTCATTGGCGGCTTGCGGCAAGCCGCCCGCCCCCACCGAGCAGACCGCTGGCGCACCCTCCACCCGCGTGCAGGCCACGGGAAAGCAAGCTGAAGACCTTGCGAGTGTTCCTGTCGAAGTTTTGGCAGCGGCAAAGGCCGCTCGTCCGCAGTTGCAAGTGACGGCTGTCGAACACGAGCAGCGCGATGGCAACGACTACTACGACGTTGCGGGCATGCTGGACGGCGCCGAGCTGGAATTGGATATCACCCGCATTGAGGGTAAGTGGACGGTGGTCGAAGTACAACGCGACCTAGTTGCCGAACAGGTGCCCGCACCGGTCGCCACAGCGCTAGCGAATGCAAATCCCGGGTTCAAAGCCAACCGCATCATCGAAAGCGATCAAGGCGATGGCATCGTCATCTACGAGTTCTTCGGTCCCGGCGAAAACGGCCCGGACACCAAGATCGAAGTTAAGAGCGACGGCAGCAAGGCCGAGGTGCTGACTTCGGAGTGGATTCATTGAGTCTACCGTCTGGTGGGTAAACGGCATTATTTGATTGGTAGGAGCGGCGTCCCGCCGCGAGCTCTTGCCGTCAGGTTGCGATATAAGCGAAGAGCGATTGAAGCCCCTTTGTTCAGCATATGGACGCACTGCGGCGCGCTCTTGATCTCGCACACCGAAGCGCTACCGGGGCGCGGGCGCGGAGCGGCGTCCCACCGCGAGCTCTTCGCTTCTATCGCGATCTGGCAGGAAGAGCTCGCGCCGGGACGGCGCTCCTACGCAATCATCCTGGAACGGTGACAATCGCCGTCAAACGCTGTCCAGCAGCGCACGGTCTCGCACCGCTCCCTTGTCGGCACTGGTAGCCAGAAGCGCATACGCCTTCAATGCCGTAGTGACCTTGCGGGTGCGCGGGTGCGCCGGCTTCCAGCCCTTCGCGTCCTGCTCCACACGTCGAGCCGCGAGCTCCTCTTCCGCAACCAGCAGATTGATGCCACGTTGCGGGATGTCGATGCGAATGCGGTCGCCGTCACGAACCAAACCGATCTCACCGCCGCCGGCCGCTTCCGGCGAAACATGGCCAATGGACAAGCCCGACGTACCGCCTGAAAAACGGCCATCGGTGAGCAGCGCACATTGTTTGCCCAGGCCCTTGGATTTCAGATAGCTGGTGGGGTACAGCATTTCCTGCATGCCCGGGCCGCCCTTGGGGCCTTCGTAACGGATCACCACCACGTTACCCGGTTTCACTTCATCGCTCAGGATGCCCTTCACCGCCGCGTCCTGACTCTCGTAAACACGCGCTGTGCCTTCGAAGACATGGATGGACTCGTCCACGCCCGCGGTCTTCACCACGCAACCGTCACGCGCGATGTTGCCGTACAGCACCGCCAGCCCGCCTTCCTGCGAGTACGCATGCGCCACATTGCGAATACAGCCTTCCTCGCGGTCGATATCCAGCGATGGCCAACGCGTCGATTGGCTGAAAGCGACTTGACTGGGAATGCCGGCGGGTCCAGCTTGATAAAACGTACGCACGTCCGCGTCCTGCGTGCCGGTGACGTCCCATTGCGCGATCGCTTCGCGCAGCGTCCGCGCGTGCACCGTGGCGGCATCGGTATGCAGCAGACCACCACGCGCCAGTTCGCCCAGGATCGCCATGATGCCGCCGGCGCGGTGCACGTCTTCGATGTGGTACTTCTGCGTGTTCGGCGCCACCTTGCAGAGTTGCGGTACGCGCCGCGACAAGCGGTCGATATCGCGCATACCGAACGGCACTTCGCCTTCCTGAGCGGCCGCCAGCAAATGCAAAATGGTGTTGGTGGAACCGCCCATGGCGATGTCCAGCGTCATCGCGTTCTCGAATGCCTCGAAGGTCGCGATGCCACGCGGCAATGCCGTCGGGTCCTCGGCGCCATACCAGCGATGACACAGTTCGACCGCAACACGCCCGGCGCGCAGGAACAACTGCTCACGATCCGAATGCGTCGCCACCACCGTGCCGTTGCCCGGCAACGACAAGCCTAATGCTTCAGTCAAACAGTTCATCGAGTTGGCGGTGAACATGCCCGAGCACGAGCCGCAAGTGGGACACGCGCTGCGTTCGACCGCAGCGACCTCTTCGTCGGATGCGTTGGGGTCGGCTGCCATCACCATCGCGTCGATCAGGTCCAGCTTGTGGTCGGCCAACTTGGTCTTGCCGGCTTCCATCGGTCCGCCGGATACGAACACAGTGGGAATGTTGAGCCGCAACGCGGCCATCAACATGCCCGGAGTGATCTTGTCGCAGTTGGAGATGCACACCAGCGCGTCCGCGCAGTGCGCGTTCACCATGTACTCCACCGAATCGGCGATCACCTCGCGGCTTGGCAGCGAATAAAGCATGCCGTCGTGGCCCATCGCGATACCGTCATCCACCGCGATGGTGTCGAACTCCTTGGCCACGCCGCCGACGCGTTCGATTTCACGTGCAACCAATTGCCCCAGATCCTTCAGGTGCACATGGCCAGGAACGAACTGGGTGAACGAGTTGGCGATGGCGATGATCGGCTTGTGGAAATCGCCGTCGGTCATGCCGGTGGCGCGCCACAGCGCGCGGGCACCGGCCATGTTGCGCCCGTGGGTAGAGGTCTTGGATCGGTATTCAGGCATGGTCTTCGTGTGGTGTTGCGAGGCATTGCGGGGCCGCGATTCTGCGGGTTTTTCATGGTTGCATTTGCAACCATCACCCAGCAAATAAGCCGGTCGTCAGGACATTACAGAAAATCGATCCGACTTGCTTGACAAGACGCAAACGGGCGTGTTTCTCTTGTCGCATGTTGCAACGCCACACGCTACTGCCCGACGCCGTGAAGACCGCGATGCCTGCGACCTCCATTCTCGTCCTCGTCCTTATTACCTTGCCCACAGGTGCGGGACGAACAGGCGTGTAAGCAGAAAACAACGCCAGATTCGCAAAACCCCGCACCGAAAGATGCGGGGTTTTTTATTGCCGCCAGTTTCTGTCCAGCAATCTGTTCAGCAATCACTATCCAACAACTTCTATCCACCAACTCGCGCTTCCAAGGAACTCCACGACATGACCACCGCCAACTCCCTCCCGCAACCCAAGATCGCCATCGTCGGCTACGGCAGCCAAGGCCGCGCGCACGCGCTCAACCTGCGCGAGTCCGGCTTCGATGTCACCGTCGGTCTGCGTCCCGGCGGCCCGACCGAGGCGAAGGCTCAAGCCGACGGTTTCGTGGTGAAGGCGCCCGCCGACGCGGTGAAGGATGCTGATCTAGTCGCCGTGCTGACGCCGGACATGGTGCAGAAGAACCTGTACTACGACGTGCTGGCGCCCAACATGAAACCCGGTGCCTGCCTGTTGTTCGCCCATGGCCTGAATGTGCATTACGGCCTGGTCACACCACGCGAGGATCTGGATGTGGTGCTGGTGGCACCGAAGGGTCCCGGCGCGCTGGTGCGTCGCGAATACGAAATCGGCCGTGGCGTGCCCTGCATCTACGCCGTCCAGCAAGACAAGAGCGGTACCGCTGAGCAGCTGGCATTGGCCTACGCCGCCGGCCTGGGCGGTGCGCGCGCCAACATCATCAAGACCACCTTCAAGGAAGAAACCGAAACCGATTTGTTCGGTGAACAGGCAGTGCTGTGCGGCGGCGCGTCCTCGCTGGTGCAGGCCGGTTTCGAAACGCTGGTGGAAGCCGGCTATCAGCCGGAAATCGCCTACTACGAAGTGCTGCACGAGCTGAAGCTGATCGTCGACCTGTTCTACGAAGGCGGCATCACCCGCATGCTGGAATTCGTGTCCGAGACCGCTCAGTACGGCGACTACGTCAGCGGCCCGCGGGTGATCGACGCTGGCACCAAAGCGCGCATGAAGGACATCCTGACCGACATCCAGGACGGCACGTTCACCAAGAATTGGGTCGCCGAATACGAAGCCGGCCTACCGAACTACAAGAAGTTCAAGCAGGCCGACCTGGACCACCCGATCGAAGTGGTCGGCAAGAAGCTGCGCGCCAAGATGGTGTGGCTGCAGGCCAATGCCTCGCAGCCGGACGCCGATGACGCCACAGCTAGCGCCCGGGCCGCCGCCGCATGAACGCCGCCGCTGCCACTGCCACGATCCCGTGCAATGGCGCCCGCTGGCTGACCCGCGCCCTGGAAGCCGAGGGCGTGGAGACGCTGTTCGGCTATCCGGGCGGCACCATCATGCCGTTCTACGACGCGCTGGTGGATTCCAAGCTGCGCCACATCCTGGTGCGGCATGAGCAGGGCGCAGCGCTGGCAGCGAACGGTTACGCACGGGCCAGCGGCAAAGTCGGCGTCTGCGTGGCCACGTCCGGCCCGGGCGCATCGAATCTGGTCACCGGCATCGCCGACGCGATGCTGGATTCGGTGCCGATGGTCTGCCTGACCGGACAAGTGGCCACGGGATTGATGGGCACCGATGCGTTCCAGGAACTGGACGTGTTCGGTCTGACGCTGCCCATCGTCAAACACAGCTTCATCGCACGCCGGGTGGACGATCTGCCGCGGATCGTGAGCGAAGCGTTCCGCATAGCGCGCGAAGGCCGGCCGGGCCCCGTGCTGATCGATCTGCCCAAGGACGTGCAGATGACCGATGCCTCGCATCTGCCCGACCACGTGCCCGCGTCGGTGGATCCGCCAGCGGCACCGGAGGATGTGGCGCTGGCCGAAGCCTTGGCGGCGATCGCCGGTGCTGAAAAACCGGTGATTTACGGTGGTGGCGGCATCGCGTTGGCCGAAGCAGTAGATGCCTTCCGCCAGTTCGTCGACGTCACCCAGATTCCCACGGTGCTGACGCTGCGCGGCTTGGGCGCCCTGCCCAGCCAGCATCCGCATTACCTGGGCATGCTGGGCATGCACGGCACGCGCGCCGCGAATATGGCAGTGCAGGAGTCGGACCTGCTGATCGTGGTGGGCGCGAGATTCGATGATCGCGCCACTGGCAAGCTGGCCGAGTTCGCGCCTTTCGCGCGCGTGCTGCATCTGGATGCCGACGCATATGAGATTTCCAAACTGAGGAAGGCCGACATTGCCGTTCCTGGCGATGTCGCCATCAGCCTGCGTGCATTGTCCGCCGCACGCAGCACTTGCGAAGACTGGCGCAAGCGCTGCTATCAGCACCGCGAGAAATTCGGTTTCCGCTACGACGCTCCGGGTAGCGACATCTATGCGCCTGGCCTGCTGAAGCGGCTGAGCGAAGTGGCGCCTGCCGACACGATCATCGCCTGCGACGTCGGCCAGCATCAGATGTGGGTGGCGCAGCACTGCAAGTTCGAGCATCCGCGCAATCACCTGACCAGCGGCGCGCTGGGCACGATGGGTTTTGGCCTGCCGGCCGCGATGGGCGCGCAGTTCGCGTGTCCCGATCGCACCGTCGTACTGGTCAGCGGCGACGGCAGCTTCATGATGAACGTGCAGGAGCTGACCACCATCGCCCGTTGCAAGCTGCCGGTGAAGATCGTGCTGTTGGACAACAGCGCCTTGGGCATGGTGCGCCAGTGGCAGGAACTGTTCTTTGCCGAGCGCTACAGCGAGATCGATCTTTCGGATAACCCCGACTTCGCCGCACTGGCGCAAGTGTTCGGCATACCGGCACGCAGGATCGATCTGCGTAGCCAAGTCGAAGATGGTTTGAAGGAATTACTGGCTCAGCCCGGTCCCGCCTTGCTGCACGTCGCTATCGACATCAAGGCCAACGTCTGGCCACTGGTGCCGCCCAACCACGCCAACAGCTCGATGCTGGACGCCAACCCCGCCAAACCAAACCCGGAGCCGACGACTCATGCGATACCGGCTTGACCTGGTGTTGAAGCCAGCCGAAGGCGCGTTGACTCGCGTGATCGGCATGGCCGAACGCCGCGGCTTCACCCCGCAGGCGATCAGCGGCGAACCCGCGGCCGCGGATGGCCGCTGGCGCTTGCAACTGGTGGTGGACGGCAACCGCCCCGCCGAAACCCTGCGCCTGCAGATGCAGAAGATCTATGACTGTGAGTCGGTGGAGATCACGGTGGTGGAGATGGCGGAGGCTGTGCTGTGACTGCGTGCAGAAGCGGGAACGGGGAACAGGGAACAGGGAATGAAAGTTTCCGTGTTGCTGAGGCGATGCGTGCCCGTCCAGGCGCATACAAGGCTTTCGCGTTTGTCGCTCCTACCGTCCGGAGGAGTCTTCTCCAACCGTTACCCGTACGCTCCCATTCCCCGTTCCCCGTTCCCCGTTCCCGGCTTCCCAGTGCCTGACAGCCAAGCCCCCGCCAGCAACGACCCGGACGTCGGCGACGTCGTCGTTACCGTGGGTGATGTGCTGGCGGCGCAGGCGCGGTTGCGGCGGTATCTGCCGCCTACGCCGCTGCATCACGCTGAACGCTTCGGCGTGATGTTGAAACTGGAAAACCTGCAGCGCACCGGTTCGTACAAGGTGCGCGGCGCCTTGAATGCGCTGCTGGCAGGACGCGAGCGTGGCGACCGCCGCCCGGTGATCGCCGCTTCCGCCGGTAACCACGCGCAGGGATTGGCTTGGGCTGCGTATCGTTTGGGTGTGCAGGCCATCACCGTAATGCCGCATGGTGCACCGGAAACCAAGATCGCCGGCGTGGCGCATTGGGGCGCCACCGTGCGCCAGCATGGCAACAGTTATGACGAAGCGTTCCAGTTCGCCAAAGAATTGGCCGAACAAAATGGCTATCGGTTCCTGTCCGCGTTCGACGATCCGGATGTGATCGCCGGGCAAGGCACTGTAGGCATCGAGATCGCACCGTATGCGCCGGACGTGGTCATTGTTCCCATTGGCGGCGGCGGCTTGGCATCCGGTGTCGCCCTGGCGCTGAAATCGCAGGGCGTTCGTGTCGTCGGCGCGCAGGTGGAAGGCGTGGACTCGATGGTGCGCGCACTGAAAGGCGATACCGCACCGAAAGATCCTGTGGCTTCACTGGCCGACGGCGTGCGCGTCAAGGTCCCCGGCTTCATCACCCGCCGCCTGTGCGCCAATTTTCTGGACGATATCGTCATCGTCCGCGAAGCAGAATTGCGCGAGACGCTGGTGCGTCTGGCACTGGAAGAACATGTCATCGCCGAAGGTGCCGGTGCACTGGCGTTGGCTGCTGGACGCCGCGTCGCCGGACGCCGCAAATGTGCGGTGGTCTCCGGCGGCAACATCGATGCGTCCGTTTTGGCGCGTTTGCTGTCGGAAGTCCGTCCGCGGCCGCCGCGCAAACCGCGCCGGCGTACCGCAGAAGCGGAACCATCGCTTACGGCTTCCACTCCTATCCCCCTATCCCCCATCCCCGCAGCACCGCCGAAGGCCCGTCGCCTCTCCGTCGCAGTAGCAGCAGTAGAAGAGGAATCTACCTGGTGAATACATCATCGCAAACGCCAAACCCCGCCCACGTCCGTATCTTCGATACCACGCTGCGCGACGGCGAACAGTCCCCCGGCTGCAGCATGCAGCCTTCGCAGAAGCTGGTGATGGCACGCGCCCTGGCTGATCTTGGCGTGGATGTCATCGAGACAGGCTTCCCCGCCAGCTCGCAATCCGACCGTGAAGCCGCTGACCTGATCGGCAAGGAACTGCGTGATACCACCTTGTGCGTGTTGTCGCGCTGCCGCGAAAACGACATCCAAGTGTCCGCGCGCGCGCTGGAAGGCACGGCCAAGCCGCGCATCCATCTGTTCCTGTCCACCAGTCCGCTGCACCGGGAACACAAGCTGCGCATGAGCAAGCAGCAGGTGCTGGACTCAGTAATCAAGAATGTCGCCTACGCGCGCACCTTCGCCGAGGATGTCGAGTTCTCCGCCGAAGACGCGCTGCGTACCGAAGAGGACTTCCTGGCCGAGGTTATCGCCGCGGCTATCGCGGCGGGCGCCGGCACCATCAATCTGCCGGACACCGTCGGTTACACCACACCGAACGAAATCCGCGGCTTGTTCCAGCGCATGATCGCCACTGTGCCAGGCGCCAAGAACGTGGTGTTCAGTGCGCACTGCCATAACGATCTGGGCCTGGCCGTCGCCAACTCACTGGCCGCCATCGAGGGCGGTGCGCGGCAGGTGGAATGTGCGGTCAATGGCATCGGCGAGCGCGCCGGCAACTGCGCGCTGGAAGAAGTGGTCATGGCGTTGAAAGTACGCGGTGCCTTTTTCGATGCCGATACTCGCATCGACACGCAGCGCATCGTGTCCACCTCGCAGTTGTTGTCGCGGCTGGTCGGCATGCCTGTCCAGCGCAACAAGGCGGTGGTCGGCGCCAATGCGTTCGCCCACGAAGCCGGTATCCATCAGCATGGCATGCTGCGTCACCGCGGCACCTACGAGATCATGCGCCCGGAAGATGTGGGCTGGCCGTCGTCGCAAATGGTCCTGGGCCGCCACAGCGGCCGCGCCGCGGTCGAGCAACGGTTGCGGGCGCTGGGTTACCTGCTGGAAGAATCGGAACTGGATCTGGTCTTCGCCGATTTCAAAGCACTGTGCGAACGCCAGCGCGTGGTGGAAGACGCCGACCTGCAGGCGATGATGCAGGACGGCGCCAACACCGAAGGCTATCGCCTGGCCTCGATGACCGTCAGTGATGTCGGTCACCGGGCCAGCGCGCAGGTCGAATTGTCGGCGCCGGATGGTGAGCGCGTAGCGGAATCGGCCGAGGGCGATGGTCCGGTCGACGCATTGTTCGCCGCATTGTCCTCGGCGACCGGTGTGGACCTGAAGCTGGAAAGCTATCAGGTGCACAGCGTCGGCCTTGGCGCGGATGCGCGCGGCGAAGCCAACCTCAGCGTTCGCTACGAAGATCAGGAATACGAAGGCACTGGCACCAGTCCCGACATCATCGAAGCCAGCGCCCTGGCTTGGTTGGACGTCGCCAACCGTCTGCTGCGTCAGCGTCGCGCTGCGCAGCAAGAGATGGTGGCGGCGTGATGGAAGGTACTTTCATCGCCTCCGCAAACACTCGTTCGACCGGATCCAACTCATGAGTTCGCTACCACGTACTCTGTTCGACAAACTGTGGGACGCCCACGTCGTCACCCCCGAAAGCGACGCCGCGCCCGCCGTGCTGTACATCGACCTGCACCTGATTCACGAGGTCACTTCGCCGCAAGCCTTTACCGAGCTCGCCTCGCGCGGGTTGAAGCCGCGTCGCCCCGATCTGACCAAGGCGACGATGGACCATTCCACCCCGACGCTGCCGGCCGGCGCCGACGGCAAACTGCCGTACTACACGAAAGCGTCGGAAGCCCAGGTGGATATGCTGGCGCGCAATTGCGTCGAATACGGCATCGAGCTGTTCGACCTGGGTTCGGCCCATCGCGGCATCGTCCATGTCATTGCGCCGGAATTGGGTTTCACCCAGCCCGGCATGACGATCGTTTGTGGCGACAGCCACACCTCCACACATGGTGCGTTCGGCGCCCTGGCGTTCGGTATCGGCACCAGCGAGGTCGGCCACGTGCTGGCCACGCAATGCCTGCTGCAGCGCAAGGCCAAGACCATGTCGATCACGGTCGACGGTGAATTGTCGCCTGGGGTCGGCGCCAAGGACGTCATCCTGCACATCATCGGCGTCATCGGCGTCAACGGCGGCACCGGTCACGTCATCGAATACGGCGGGTCGACCATCCGTGCGATGGACATGGAGCAGCGCATGACACTGTGCAACATGTCGATCGAAGCCGGCGCCCGCGCCGGCATGGTGGCGCCGGACGAGACGACGTTCGCATGGTTGGCCAACGCCCCGCGCGCGCCCAAAGGCGAAGCATTCGAAGCAGCCAAGGCACGCTGGTCGCAGCTGCACAGCGACGATGGTGCGCACTTCGATGTCGAAGTCCGGATCGATGCGCGCGACATTCGCCCGACGCTGACATGGGGCACACATCCCGGCACCGCCATCGCAGTGGATAAACCCATTCCGGCCGCGAATGACGCCGCTGCGCAGAAGTCGTTGGACTACATGGCGTTCGAATCCGGCCATGCATTGGAAGGCACGCCGGTGGACGTGGTGTTCGTAGGCTCTTGCACCAACGGCCGCTTGACCGACATGCGCGAAGTCGCTTCGGTGCTGAACGGACGCAAGATCGATGCGCGCGTGCGCATGCTGGTGGTGCCGGGTTCGGAACAGGTCAAGCGCCAGGCCGAAGCCGAAGGCATCGATGTGATCGTCCGCGCCGCGGGTGCGGAATGGCGCGAACCCGGCTGCTCGATGTGTATCGCGATGAACGGCGATCTGGTGGCGCCTGGCCAACTGGCGGTCAGCACCAGCAATCGTAATTTCGAAGGCCGCCAAGGGCCCGGTTCGCGCACTCTGCTGGCGTCGCCTTTGACAGCGGCATGGGCGGCAGTGAATGGCCGCGTCAGCGACCCTCGCGAGTTGTTCGCCGGTCAGAAGGAGGTAGCGTGATGTCCGGCTTCAAGGCACTGAAATCTAAAAGCGTGGTCTTGCGCGAAACCAACATCGACACCGACCAGATCATTCCTGCCCGCTTTCTGTCCACCACCGAGCGCACCGGCCTGGGCAAGCACGCCTTCAACGATTGGCGTTGGCAGGCCGATGGTTCGCCCAATCCGGTTTTTCCATTCAATCAGCCTGAGAATGCCGGCCGCAACATTTTGTTGGCCGGGCGGAATTTCGGCTGCGGCTCCTCGCGCGAGCATGCGCCCTGGGCGCTCACCGACCTGGGTCTGCGCGCGGTGATCAGCAGTGAGATCGCCGACATTTTCCGCAACAACAGCCTGAAGAACGGGCTGCTGCCGATCGTGCTGGAGGAGGAGATCGTGCAATCGCTGATGGCGCGGCCCGACGATGAGCTGGTCGTTGATATCGCCACGCGCGAACTGCGTGCTCCTGACGGTTCCATATTTACTTTCCCGCTGGATTCCTTTGCTCAGACCTGCCTGATCGAAGGGGTCGACGAAATGGGCTATCTGCTGGCCCGCCATTCCGATATCGCAACCTATGAGGCAACCCGCTATGCACGCTGAGATCGCCGTTCTGCCGGGCGATGGCATCGGCCCCGAAGTCGTCGCCGCCGCGCTGTCGGTGCTGCGCACCGTCGCGCGCCGCTACGGCCATACTTTCGAATTCGGGGAATACGATATCGGTGGTATCGCCATCGATAGAACCGGCGAACCCCTGCCCGCGGCCACGCTGGAGGCATGTCGCAAGGCCGACGCAGTGCTGCTCGGTGCGGTAGGCGGTCCCAAGTGGTCCGATCCCAACGCCAAGGTCCGTCCGGAACAAGGTCTGCTTGCGTTGCGCAAAGGCTTGGGCCTGTTCGCCAATCTGCGGCCGGTACGCCCGCATGCCGCTGCCTTGAACGCGTCGCCCATCAAGCCGCACCTGCTCACCGGCGTGGACATCATGGTGGTGCGCGAGCTGACCGGGGGCATTTATTTCGGCGAGAAGACGCGCAGCGCGGAAAGCGCCAGTGACCTGTGCACCTACAGTAAGGCCGAGATCGAACGCGTTGTCCGCAGCGCGTTCAAACTTGCGCGCCAGCGCCGCGGTTACCTGGTATCGGTCGACAAGGCCAACGTACTGGAAACCTCGCGCCTGTGGCGCGATGTGACCGCACGCATCGGTCGCGAAGAGTTCCCCGATGTGAAACTGGAACACGTGCTGGTGGACGCCATGGCGATGCACCTGCTGTCCAAGCCGCGCGAGTACGACGTGATCGTCACCGAGAATATGTTCGGCGACATCCTGACCGACGAAGCGTCGATGCTGGCCGGTTCGTTGGGGCTACTGCCCTCGGCATCGCTAGGCGATGGCAAGATCGGCCTGTACGAACCTATCCACGGTTCCGCGCCGGACATTGCCGGCAAGGGCATCGCCAACCCTTACGCCACCATCCTGAGCTGCGCCATGCTGCTGCGTCATTCTCTGGGTCTGTACGACGAAGCCGAATGCCTGGAACGTGCCGTGGATGGCGCATTGAATGCCCAGGCTTTCACCGCCGACTTGGCGTCGAACGGCCGTGGCATTTCCACCAGCGCCGCCGCGCAGGCCGTCATCGAACAGATGCAGGCGCATTGTTATGTGGCGGAGCTGCGGGACTGATAGCTTGTAGGTGGCGGAGTCCGCCACCTACATCGGAGCGCTTCACATAGAGCCGAGATCCTATGTTGACCGTCAACCGTAATGGCGGCACAGCGTCCTTGTGGGAGCGACTCCGAGTCTTTCTAGAGCCGAGCTTACTCGGCTGAGTGTCTTCTGAGCCATTGCGCTAAGCGCAGCGGAGCAAGCTCCGCTACGTCGCTCCGACCACAGGTACGGAATTCCTCAGCCCACCGCCTCATCCGGCTTCACCTTGAACCAAGCCGCGTACAGCGCCGGCAGGAACAACAGCGTCAGCACCGTTGCCACGGTAAGACCACCCATGATCGCCACCGCCATCGGCCCGAAGAAGGCGCTGCGCGACAGCGGGATCATCGCAAGCACCGCCGCCAGCGCCGTCAGCACGATGGGACGGAAGCGGCGCACGGTGGCATCAATGATCGCGTGCCAACGGTCGTGGCCGGCATCGATATCCTGCTGAATCTGATCCACCAGGATCACCGAGTTGCGCATGATCATGCCGGCCAATGCGATGGTTCCCAGCAGGGCGACGAAGCCGAATGGCACACGGAAGATCAGCAGCGCCAACGTCACACCGATCAGGCCCAGCGGGGCAGTCAGCATCACCAGGGCCATTCGCGAGAAGCCACGCAGCTGCAGCATCAGCAAGGTCGCGACCACCAGCAGGAACAGCGGCATGCCCGCCTGGATCGAGTCCTGGCCGCGCGCGGAATCTTCCACCGTTCCACCAGTCTCCAGCAAGTAACCCTGCGGTAGCTGTGCGCGCACTTCTTCCAACGTGGGCAGTATCTGCGCCACCACCGTGGGCGGTGTCAGTCCGTCCCTGATGTCGGCGCGGACAGTGACCGTGGGCAGGCGATCGCGGTGCCAGATGATGCCATCCTCGAAGGCGTACTCCAGATTGGCGATCTGCGACAACGGCACGCTGCCGCCGGTACTGGTCGGCACCGCCAGACTACCCAGCAAATCCAGCCGTGTGCGTTCCTCTTCCGGGCCCCGCAGCAGGATTTCAACCAGTTCGTTGTCTTCGCGATACGTGCTGACCGACAGGCCCGACAGCGAACTTGTCAGGAACTGCGACACATGGGCGGTACTGACACCCAAAGCACGCGCGCGCTGCTGATCGATGTTCAGGCGCACGATCTTGCTCGGCTCGTCCCAGTCCAGATTGACGTTGGACACATGCGCATTGGCACGCACCTTCTCCGCCACCTGTTGGGCCAGCGCTTGCACCCGCTCGATATGTTCACCGGACACACGGAACTGCACCGGATAACCGACCGGCGGCCCGTTCTCGAGCCGAGTGACGCGGAACTGCAGCTCCGGGAATTGCCGCGCCACGTCGTTGATCAACCACTCACGAATTTCCTCGCGTGCAACGGCGTCGCTCGTCAGCACTACGAACTGGGAGAAGTTTGCTTGTGGCAGCTGCTGGTCCAGCGGCAGGTAGAACCGCGGCGAACCGGTGCCCACGTAGGCGACGTAGTTCTGGATGCCGTCGCGCTTGGCCAGCAGTTTCTCAAGTTGCTTGGCTTGCGCTTCCGTGGTCCGCAACGAACTGCCTTCGGGCAATTCCAGGTCCACCATCAATTCGGGCCGGACCGAATCCGGAAAGAACTGCTGTGGCACGAAGCGGAACATCACGATGGACAACACGAACGCGGCCACGGTCAGACCAATCACCAGCCATCGATGGCGCAGGCAGGCATCGAGCAGTTTGCGGAAACGCTGGTAGAACGGCCGCTGATATGGATCATGGTCGTGTGCGTCATGAGCCTTGGGCGCCAGCACGCCGGAAAAAGCCGGATAACGATCGGCCAGATTCGTGCGCAGCGAGTGCCAGCGCGCGGCCAGCGAACCCGGCTTGGGCGGCCGCGGCTGGCCCATATCCGGCAACATCTTGTCGCCCAGGTATGGAATGAACAGCACTGCGGCAATCCACGACACCACCAGCGCAATCGTCACGACTTGGAATAGCGAGCGCGTGTATTCGCCGGTACTGGACGCCGCGGTGGCGATCGGCAGGAACCCGGCCGCGGTGACCAAAGTGCCAGTCAGCATCGGGAATGCGGTCGACTCATAGGCAAAGCTCGCCGCCTTCAGGCGGTCGAAGCCCTGCTCCATTTTTATCGCCATCATCTCCACCGCAATGATCGCGTCATCCACCAGCAAACCCAGCGCCAGCACCAGCGCGCCCAGCGAAATCTTATGCAGGCCGATGCCGAAGTAATGCATCACCGCGAATGTCATCGCGAGCACCAACGGAATCGACACCGCCACCACCAGGCCGGTCCGAAGACCCAGCGAGAAGAAACTGACCAGCAGAACGATCACCACCGCCTCGGTCAGCACCTTGACGAACTCGCCCACCGACTCCTGGACCGCGTGCGGCTGGTCGGACACCTTGCGCAGCTCCATGCCCATCGGCAGCGTCTTCTGCAGGCGCTGGAACTCCTGCTCCAAGGTCTCGCCCAGCCTCAAAATGTCGCCGCCGTCTTTCATCGCCACCGCGATGCCAATCGCTTCCTGGCCCATGAAGCGCATTTTCGGCGCGGCGGGATCGGCGAAGCCACGCTTCACCTCGGCAATATCGCCCAAGCGAATGGTGCGATCACCGGCACGGATAGGAAAATCGCGAATCTCTTCCACCGATTCGAACTCGCCACTGACGCGCAACCGCACGCGGTCGCTGACCGTTTCGAAAAACCCCGCGTTGGTGACGGCGTTCTGTTCATCGACAGCCTGCTGGACCGCCGTCAGCGGAATGCCGAGCGTGGCCAGCTTGGTGTTGGACAGCTCGATCCAGATCTTCTCGTCTTGCAATCCGACCAGCTCGACTTTGCCTACGTCATCGACGCGTTGCAGTTCCAGCTGCACGCGATCGGCGTAATCCTTCATCACCGCGTAGTCGAATCCTTCACCGGTCAGCGCATAGATATTGCCGAAAGTGTCGCCGAACTCATCGTTGAAGAACGGCCCCACCACGCCTTGCGGCAATGTCGCGCGGATGTCGCCGACTTTCTTGCGCACCTGGTACCAGAGCTCGGGTATGTCTTTGGCCCCCAGGGAATCGCGGGCAGCGAAGATCACCTGCGATTCGCCCGGGCGCGAGTACGAGCGGATGAACTCGTACTTGCCGGTCGTCATCAACGCCTTTTCCACGCGCTCGGTGACTTGCCTGGAAACTTCCTCCGCCGTGGCGCCCGGCCACACCGTCCGCACCACCATCACCTTGAAGGTGAAAGGAGGATCTTCGGACTGGCCCAGGTGCCGATACGACCAGGCACCGATCAGGCCGAGCACGATCATCGCGAACAGCACCAGGCTGCGATTGGTCAGCGCCCACTCGGAGAGATTGAAACGGCGCATGGCTCATTCCGCCTTTACAGAAGCGGTTGCGTTAGCCGCTGGTTTCAGCAGCGGCCGATTGTTCCGATCCACCGGGGTCACCGGCTGACCCTCGCGCAACAGATGGCCGCCGCCGGCAACCACCCAATCGCCCGCCGTGACGCCCGACAACACCGGCGCGCTGGTTTCGCCATAGCGCCCCAGCTTTACCGGCCGCTGGCTGACCTTGCCGGTCTGCCGTTCGACCACCCACACCGCCGTGCTGCCGTTCTTTCCACGCTGCACCGCCGACAATGGCAACGTCAGCGCGGCCTTGGTGCCGTTCTCCTGCACGTAGACGCGCGCGCTCTGGCCAAGCTCGACCGAATCGGCGGCATCGCTCGCCAAGCTGACGCGCGCCGCATATGTGCGTGTCTGCGGATCGGCAGCGGGAGAGATTTCGCGAATCACACCGGACAGGCGGCGGTCCGGGTCGTTCCACAATTCCACCATCACCGGCTGGCCCACGCTGAAGTCGCGGATGCGGTTTTCCGGCAGGCCGATCGCCACCTCGCGACTGCCATCCGCCGCCAAGGTGTAGATGGTCTGGCCCGCGGCGACCACCTGGCCCGCTTCTACCTGACGGCTGGCGATCACGCCATCGCGTGGCGCCCGCAGCTGCGAGTAAGCGGCTTGATTCTCGGCGACATCCATCTGCGCGCGCGCCGCGCGGGCCTGGCCTTCCGCCGCCTTGTAGGCAGCTACTTGGGCGTCATAGGCGGAGCGGCTGACCATTTGCTGGTCGACCAACGTGGCGAAGCGGTCGCGATCGCCGCGAGCGCGGGCCAGATCGGCTTCGGCGGCTGCCAGTTGGGCTTGCGCGGCTTGCGCCTGCAGGCTCAGGTCATCCGGATCCAGCAGCGCCAGCACTTCGCCACGCCGCACTCGCGCGCCGGTGTCCACATTGCGCCGGACCAGATTGCCACCGACGCGGAAGGACAACGCGCTCTCTTCCCGTGCACGGATCTCGCCGGCGTAAGCCGAGAGCGCCGCTTCGGCGCCGCCGCCCGGCGTCACCACCAAGGCCGGCCGCGGGGCTTCCGCCGTCTTGTCGCCGCCCCCGCAAGCGGAGAGTCCTGCCACGATGAATAAGAACAAACTGTTCCAGCGCATGCTTGGCATAACCGCTCCGTCGCGATTCGATAATTAGTGGACTTGGCGGTATAGTATAAATATCGAACCGAGTAGTCTAGTATTCAATTCATGGTCAGTCCCATCTCCCCCGCCAATCGCAAGGCCGACATCAAATCCGCCACCGGACCCGGCCGACCCAAGGACTTGAGCAAACGCGCATCCATTCTGGAAGCCGCCAAGCGCCTGTTCGCGCGCGAGGGTTTTGCCGGCGTCAGCATGGATCAGATCGCGGCCGAGGCCGGCGTATCCAAGCTGACCGTATATAGCCATTTTGGCGACAAGGAAGCGTTGTTCCGCGCCGCGATCCAAGCCAAATGCGAAGAGATGCTGCCCCAGGACCTTTTCCAACTGGAGCTGAGGGGCAGCCTGCGCAATCAGCTGAAAGCCATCGCGACCGCGTTCTTTGCGCTGATCACCAGCGACGAGGCCATCAGTACCCATCGGATGATGCTGACGCCGGGCAATACCGACGACACGCTGAAAAGGATCTTCTGGGAGGCCGGCCCGCAACGCACCCACGATGCGTTTTCGGCATTTCTGCAGGCGCGGGTGGACAACCGGGAATTGGACATCCCCGATGTGAGGCGTGCATCGGAACAGTTTTTCACCCTGATCAAGGGCGAACTGCATGGCCGGATGATGTGCGGCCTGTGCGACAAGCCGGCGCGCGGCGACGTCAGCAGCCATATCGACGCTACCGTGGATATGTTCCTGCGGGCCTATGGACCTCGCTGAGACCCTCCAGGCGCTGTTTCCGGAAATGGATCCGAACATGCCCCCGGAGGTGGCGGTGACTTCCGGCACTGCGCGCCTTGGGTTCCAGCCGCGATCCTTGCGCAGCGCCATGAAGGCTGTGCCCGGTAAACTGTGCGGCCCAGCTCCCCGCGTCGGATAACCCTTATGACGATCGATTACACCCTAGCCCGCGAAATGATGGTGGAACAGCAGGTGCGTCCCTGGGACGTACTGGATGGCCGCGTGCTGGAAACGCTGTCCACCGTGCCGCGCGAGATATTCGTGCCTGAAATACATCGCGCACTAGCGTATGCCGACCTGGAAATTCCGCTGGGCCACGGCGACAAGATGATGAAGCCCGTCGTCGAAGGGCGCACCTTGCAAGCGCTGAAACTGCAGGCCGATGAGGATGTGCTGGAAATCGGCACTGGCAGCGGTTATCTCAGCGCATGTCTGGGCAGCCTGGGCCGTGAAGTGGTCAGCCTGGAGATTCGTCCCGAGTTCGCTGCAGCTGCGCGCGCGCGGCTGGATGCGCGGCAGCTGGGTGGCAACGTCCGTATCGAGATCGCCGACGCTCTCCAGTACGAAACGGACCGCCGTTTCGACGCGGTCTGCGTGACCGGCGCCGTGGCGGCCATTCCAGCGCGGTTCGCACAATGGCTGCGGCCTGGCGGCCGCTTGTTCGTCGTCCGCGGCCATTCGCCGGCCATGGAAGCGGTGCTGCAGGTCAACGATGTCAACGGACCGCGCATCGAATCGTTGTTTGAGACCGATATCCCCTACCTTGTCGGTGCCGCCCCGGCCCCACAGTTCGTTTTCTAATAAAGACAAAAGGAAACCGCATGAGCCGTCGCCCCCTCGTACTCGCGCTCGCCCTGGCATTGCCGTTTACCGCCAACGCCGCCGATCTGTTGCAGACCTATGAATTGGCCCGGACCGGTGATCCGCAGCTGTCCGTCGCAGAGTCCAACCGGCTGTACAACAAGGAAGGCGCGGTGCAGGCACGCGGAGCTTTGTTGCCGCAGATCAGCGGCGATGCGAGCCTGACCCGCAGCAAGTCCAAGCCCGATGGCGGTTCCTGGACCGACAGCAGCACCTCGCGCTCCTACGGCCTGGTCGCGAGTCAGACATTGTTCGATTGGAGCCGTATCGCCAACCTGAAAGGCCAGAAGGCCATCAGCCAGGCGGCCGATTACGACTTGGCTTCCGCCAACAATGAGCTGATCACCCGGACTTCGGCGGCTTACTTCAACGTTTTGGTGAGCATCGAGTCGCTTGCTGCCGCCGAGACCAACGAGGCGGCGTCGAAGAAGCAGTTCGACTACGCGCAGAAGCGTCTTGACGTTGGCCTTGCCCCGATCACCGACGTGCACGAAGCGCGCGCGCAGTACGACAGCGCGCGAGCCGACACGATCCTGGCGCGCAACGCGCTGGATGATGCCTACCGTGCGTTGACCGAGATCACCGGCCAGCCCCTCGTCAACCTCAAAGGTCTGCCCGACGACTTCCGTCCCGAGCTGCCACCCGAACAAAATGCCGAGAGCTGGGTTGCCCGCGCGGTCGAGCAGAACCCGGCGTTGAAGTCCAGCGAATATCAGGTGCAATCCGCCGAGTACGGTGTCTCCAGCGCACGCGCCGGCCACTACCCAACCCTCGCCTTGCGCGGCACCTACGGTCGCGATGCGGCTTGGGGTGGTTCCAGCCCGGTGGGCAACCAGTCCTTCGACGGCGATTCGCAGTCGATCGGGGTGACCCTCAGCGTGCCGATTTTCTCTGGCGGCATCACCCAATCGCAGGTGCGCCAGGCGCTGGCCCAGCGCGATATCGCGCAAGACCAGTACGAACAGCAGAAACGCGCACTGGTCCGCAACACCAGCAACGCTTATCAAGCGCTGGTGGCCGGCGTGAGCGAAGTGGAAGCACGCCGTCTGGCCGTGGTGTCCGCGCAGGCTGCACTGGATGCCTCGCAGGTGGGCCTGGAAGTGGGCACCCGTACCGTGCTGGACGTGTTGCAGAACCAGCGCACGCTGTTCCAGGCACAAGTGGAGTATGCAAGCTCCAAATACCAGTTCCTGCAAAATCGCCTGTCGCTCGAGCAAGCGGCCGGCACGCTGGACGTCAACGATCTGCAGGACATCAACCGCCTGCTTACCGCCGATGCCGAAGCGCGGTTGGCGCCGATTCCGGTCGTCCAGTAAGGCACTACGCTGCGGCTGAAGCGCGTTTCGAATGCGGTATTCAACGGCGAGCCTAGGCTCGCCGTTGTCGTTTGAGGCGGGGACCGGAGGCCGGGGATCAGGGGCCAGAGAAGGCAAAGGCAAAGGAAAAGCAAAACAACAGCAACAGCGGCAGCAAAAAGAGGAATCGATTAGACAGGAAGACACGCTCTTCCTGGCCCCTGGTCCCTGCTTCTAGGGCAAATCAGGTGCAATCAGTTCCAACGTGCGCGGCAAGGCACCGCGTCCATGCTCCACCAGCGAGCGCCCTGCCTTCGCCATGGCCGTGCGTAGTTCAACATCAGCCAATAGCCGTTCAAGCGCTTTCGCAATTCCCTTCGCATCGGGTTCGATATCCAGCGCACCGGCTTCCCGCAACTGCTTGGAAATCTCGGCGAAGTTATGCAGATGCGGGCCCGTCACCATGGGTGTTCCGACCGCCGCCGGTTCCAGCAGGTTATGTCCTCCGATCGCCTGCAGGCTACCGCCGACGAAGGCGACATCGGCGCAGGCATAGAACGCAGTCAGTTCGCCCAAGGTGTCGATGACAAAAACGTCGGTCGTCTCATCCGGCCAGCCGGACGCACGCCGGGCGGCGGTATGCAAACCGGCCTCCTGCGCCTGTTCCATTACGCGCGGGAACCGCTCCGGATGGCGCGGCGCCCATAACATCAACAAATCCGGCCAGCGTTTGCACAGCTTGCGGTGGACTTCCAGTACCGCCGCTTCCTCGTCCTCATGCGTGCTGGCGGCGATCCATACCGGCCGTGCGCGTCCCATATGTTGGCGAAACTCAGCGGCCAACGCGTCAACGTTGTCCGGCACGCGCACGTCGAACTTGAGGTTGCCGATATCGGCCACCTGTCCCGGCGCGGCACCCAGTGCGACGAAACGCTCGGCATCGGCAGCCGATTGCGCGGCAATGCGCTTGACGGTGCGCAGCGCGCGCGCGATCAGTGGTCGCAGAATGCTGTAGCCACGCAGCGAACGCGCTGACAGCCGCGCATTTAGGATATAGGTAGGAATGCCACGATCCTGGCAGCCGAACAACAGATTCGGCCACAGCTCGGTTTCCATCACCAACGCCACTCTTGGCTGGTAGTGGTCCAAAAACCGACCTACCGCGCCCGGCAGATCGTACGGCGCATAGACATGCTGGACGCCATCGTTCCATAAAGCGCGCGCACGGTCCGAGCCAGTCGGCGTGATGGTGGTGACAACCCAGCGCAGATCCGGGCGGTGGCGGCGCAAGGCGTCGATCACCGGTGCGGCGGCGTTGACTTCGCCCACCGACACCGCATGCAACCAGATGTCGGCCTGTGGCGGCGTTTGATCGTAGACACCGTAACGTTCGTCCCAGCGCTGGAAATATTCACGAAAGCGAAAGCCGCGCCAGATCAGGTGATACACGGTGACCGGAAGCAACAGATACAGCACGACCGAATACAGGCCGCGCAGCAATCTTTCGGTCAGGTCGTTCCCCATCGGGATAAGGATAGGTAAGAACCTGTTCAAAGTCTTGCTGCGCTTGCCAGCTGGCGCGCGTGCGGTGCTCGAAATGCTCATGTACCCGTACGTACACTGCGCTTTCTGCGCTCCGCCACGCGCCACCCGGCTGCGCTCGCGACAGACTTTGAACAGGTTCTAAGCCGCTAGAATTACGCCATGGCCGATGCAAACAAGACTGAACGCGCCCCCTTATCTCCCCGGCACTGGCCCATGTGGTTGGCGCTCGGTGTCATGGTCGCCGCAGCGCATCTGGCGTGGCCGTTGCAACGGCTCCTTGGGCGGCTCGTCGGTTGGCTGGCGCCCTATCTGGCGTCCTCGCGAAGGCGCGCCGCCGAGGTAAATCTGCGGTTGTGCTTTCCCGATTGGGACGAGGCGCAGCGCAAACAGTTGCTGGATGAAAGCTTCGAGGCGTTGGGAATCGGACTGTTCGAGTTCATCCGTGCCTGGTGGGGTCCGGTTGCGCCAATGCGGCGCGGCCTGCACATCGAAGGCTTGGAGCATCTGCAAGCGCTACGCGATCAGGGTCGCGGCGTGCTGATGGTGTCAGGCCATTTCATGACACTGGAGTTGTGTGGCCGGCTGATGTGCGACTACGTGCCATTGGCCGGCATGTATCGGCGCCACCGCAATCCGGTGTTTGAATGGGCGGTCAAGCGAGGCCGCCTACGTTATGCGGTGCATATGTTCACCAACGAAGAGATCCGCGGCGCCGTGCGCCATCTGAAGCAAGGCGGGTTCCTGTGGTATGCGCCGGACCAGGACATGCGCGGCAAGGACACGGTATTCGCACCCTTCTTCGGCGTGCCTGCGGCTACGATTACCGCCACACATCAGCTGGCGCGTCTGACCGGATGCGCGGTGGTGCCGTTCTTCCATCGCCGTGAAGGCGGCCGCTACATACTGCGCGTAGCACCACCGCTGGAAAATTTCCCCTCGTCCGATCCCGTAGCCGACAGCGCGCGAGTCAACGCGCAGATCGAGGCGATGGTGCGGGAAGCGCCGGCACAGTATCTATGGATCCACCGCCGCTTCAAGCGCCAGCCGGGTGGGCGCAGCGCGTTTTACGATTGAGGTTGAGACTGCGCGCTATTCGACTGAGGCGCTTCTTCATCGCGCGCCAGCAGGCTGCCGGCATATAGCGCGGCCAGCATCAGCGACAACCCGCCCCAGAAGGTGGAATAGAACGCCAGATGAGTATTGAAGGGAAACACGGTGACGGCCAGCGCCAGCATCGCCGGACGCGCGCGCTCCTTTGCCACCGGCGTCGCAAAGCGCCAGGCACGCCAGGCCAGCGCCGCACCCGCCAGCCATAACAGCAAACCGATCGCACCGGTTTCACTGAGGATTTCCAGCACGATCTGATGCGCATGCAATGCGGGGCCGCCTCCCCAGATCGGGTTGCCGCCGGGCGCGGGATCGCAGGCCGGATAAACCTCGCGGAAGCTGCGCGCGCCCACGCCATTGATTGGATGCTGCTGCACCATGCACCACGCGGCGCTCCAAATCTGGCCGCGTCCCGAGAGTGCCGCGTCGACACCTGCTTCGTCCGCGGTCAAGGCATGCGTTGTGCGCTGCAGGCGCTCCCGAAACTGCGCCGATGTCAGGCCCAGCACGGCCAGGACCAAGGCGCCAAAAACAAACACCGAAAGCAGCCGCTTCCAACCCAATAGCCGCCAGCCTGAAAACAACAACACCAACGCATAAGTGATCCAAGCAGCGCGCGCGCCCGCCAGCAGCACGACGACTCCAATGGCGGCCGCCGACAACAACCAACCCACCGTACCAAAGCGCTTGGCGGCCGCGAACAGCAGGAAAGGCGACATGCTGGCCATCACCACGCCGAGCTTCAGATTGCACGGGCCCATGAAACCGCTGAGGCGATCGAGCTGCTCCACTTCTTCCGGCGTGCACATGCCGTGGTCGCTAACCAGTTGCTTCAACTGGTCCAGCCCCCAGAACAGCGGACTGGTGCCAAACACCACCTGCAACAACGCATCCAAGGTCCAGACAGCGACGATGACGGCCAGGCCACCCAGCGTGACGCGACGGCCACGTGAGTTGGCTACTGCGGCAGCCGTCAGCCACAGGAACGGCAGATAGCGCAGATCCACCACCGACTCACGCAAGGCGCGGCCGATGTCCACCGAATCGATCGCCGAGATCGGCTGCGGGAGCCAGTAGGCGAAGAACAACGCGCTGGTCAGCGCCCAGGCCGGCCCGCTCAGCAACTGCGTGCCGCCGCGGAATCGTGCGAACAACAACCGGACGATTGCCGCCATCGCCCCCAGTACCATCACCCCTTCTGCGTAGCCTGGCGCAGGCCACAACGCCACGAAGGTCAGCACCCACGCCGGTGCCCAGCGCCATCCCTGCGCGGGCCGGCGAGCAACGGAATCAGCGGGAAGGACTTGGCTTTGGGTCATTGGCGAGTTCGCAGTAGAGGGCCAGCGTAGCGTCCTGCATCGCACGCAACGTATAGGCGTCCATCGTAGCCAAAGGCGATGGCGGATGCTTTAGCAATGCTTGGCAGGTCCTCAGCAGGGCGTTTTCGTCGAATGCGGGCACCGCGCCCTGCGGCTGCAACTCCGCCAGCAACTCGCCGACACCGCCATGCGCCCAACCCACTACCGATCGGCCCACCGACAGCGCTTCGATGACCGTACGCCCGAAGGCCTCTGGCTTGCGCGACAGTTGCAGCACCAGATCCGACGCCGCATAAGCTTCGGCGATGCGCGAGGTAGGCGCTGCGAACAGGGCTGCTTCGGCAATACCCAGTCGGCGTGCTTCTTCTTCCATCTCTTGGATGTACGCCTCGCGTCCCGGCTCGCGCGCACCCGGCAGCCACAGACGCGCATCACTGCCGGCCTGCCGAAGCCCTGCCAGCAAACGCAGCGCATCCGCGTGCCCTTTCAGGCGCGTGCCGCGACCCGGCAACAACAGCAACGGTCCGTCGCCGCCAAGTTGCGGAAACTGATCTGCGATCCGCGCGCGCGTAGCGCGGTCAGGCCACGGCGCACATGGAAACTGCGTGGTATCAATGCCGCGCGGGATAACCCGGAGTTTCTCGTTCCGGCTGCGCGGATAATGCTCCCGCACATAACGGCGCACGGTATCGGATACGCAGATCACTCGTTCGCCATAGGTCATCACGGCGCTGTATATGCCCGGGGAATTGAGCCCGTGCACGGTGGTGACGAAATGCGGCCGTTGCGGCGACGGAATCGCATTCACCGCCTTCCATCCCAACCAGGCAGGCAAGCGTGAACGTGCGTGCACGATATCCACGTCTTCCCGCAAAAAAACGCTGCGCAGTGTTCGAACATGGCGCAGCGTCAGCAGCGACTTGCGGCCGATATCCAGCGTGATGTGTTCCGCGCCGGCCTTTTCCACCAGAGGCAGCAACCGCCCTCCGGCCGATACCACGATGGCTCGGTGACCCGCGCGTACCAGCGCTTCAGCCACCTCGATCGTGGATCGCTCGACACCACCGGACTCGAGCGCCGGCAGCAGCTGGACGACCGTTAGGCGACGCATCGGCGCTTGGTCCGTCGCCAGGGCTTACCAACGCTTAGAGCGGTGTACGCCATAAGCGTTAGCGGGCCCTAGTCAATCAGGACGAAGTGCGAGCCACAGTAGGGACATAGCACGTCGCCACCGGGCGCATCTTCGATGGCCAGATAGACGCGCGGATGCGAGTTCCACAGCGCCATCGACGGCAACGGGCAGCTCAGCGGCAGGTCGGCGCGGTGCACGGTGTAGCGCTTCTCGGCATTGGCGGGCGCGTTGGCGGTCTGGCTCATGGCGGCGTGGGAGCTGGGAAACGAGGACCGCGAGTTTACCACCAGTGCCGAGTTGCCTCCGGTAAGCACGTGCAGGCAAAGAAAAGCCGCCCCGCGAAGATCGGGGGGCGGCGGAAAAGCAGATCGTGGAGCTGAGAAGGGGCGCTCAGCAGGAGACTTACTCGGCCTTTGGCACGAGGGCCTCGGTGGTGATTCGCAGCTTCACTTCGTCGCTGACGTTGGGCACGTACTTGCCCACGCCGAACGCGGTGCGGCTGACGGTGGCGGTGGCGTCGAAACCGATCGCGGCGCGCTTGGCCATGGGCTGCTCACCGGCTTTATTCAGCGTCACATCCAACACCACCGGCTTGGTGACGTCCTTGATGGTCAGATTGCCGGTGACCTTCAGCTTGCCCTTGCCAGCGGATTCCACCTTGGTGCTCTTGAAGGTGGCCGCCGGAAACTTCTCAGCGTCGAAGAAATCGCCGCTGCGCAGGTGTGCGTCGAAATCGGCGACGAAGCTGTTCAAACCGGACATCGGCAAGGTCACCTGCACGCTGGAAGCGGACACGTTTTCGGCGTCATACACGATGGTGCCGTCGGCCTTGCCGAAGTGGGCACTGGGATTGGAGAAGCCGAAGTGGCTCCACTGCGCCAGCACGTCGGTATGGTTGGGATCGATCTTGTAGGTGACCGGAGCGGCGAAAACGGAACCGGCAAAGGCCAGCAGTGCAGCGGCGAGCAGGGTCTTGCGCATGGGGTGTCTCCTTGGAGTTGTGGTGTGTGGCGCGGGTCAATCGATGCGGCAGGCTTCGTCAAAACCGAGTCGTGGCAGGCGCGGGAACACACCCACGGGGTCGCCATAACCCAGGTTGACCAGAAAGTTGGACTTGATAGCTGTGCCGGCGAAGAATGCTTCGTCGACCTTGACGTTGTCGAAGCCGGACATCGGCCCGGCGTCCAGGCCTAGCGCACGTGCCGCCAGGATCAGATAGGCGCCTTGCAGGCTGCCGTTGCGAATCGCGCGCTCGTAGCGGGCTTCACGCGGACCGGCGAACCAATCCTTGGCATCCGGCGCGTGCGGAAACAGATAGTTGATCTTCTCGTGGAAATCCAGGTCGTAGCCGACAATCACAGTAACCGGCGCGGCCATGGTTTTCTTGTAGTTGCCCGCATCCAAGGCCGGGCCCAGCTTGGCCTTTGCAGTCTGCGACTTCACGAACACGAAGCGCGCCGGTGTCGAGTTGGCCGCGGTGGGGCCCCACTTCAACAGGTCGTACAGCGCACGCAGCTGCGAGTCCTCTACCGGCTTATCCAGAAAAGCGTTCTGAGTGCGAGCGGTGCGGAACAGCTGATCCAACGCAGAGGAGTCGAGGACTTCTGACATGCAATTTCCTATGGAGTGGGCAAATGAGGCGATCGGATTGGCGACCACCGCAAACAAGCGGCCAGTGTAGAGTGTCCCGGCTATGGCAAGATGCAACCGCTCCGGAACGGATTGTTTTAATAAATGGAACAAATCCCTGCCTTTGCCTTGGATTCCGCACGTCTCTGGACGTTGACGGACGGCAACGCTGGCAATCTGCGGCAAGCAGAGGCATTGGCGCGTGCATTGAAGTTCGACGGATCCGCCAAGCACTGGAAACTGGCTCCGCATGCGCCGTGGCGTTGGTGGGCGCCTCGGCTGGGTCCGGCGGCGGGGCACGCATTCGGCACGGCCTTCGCGCATGCGCTCGCGGTGCCGCCGCAAGTCGCCATTGGATGTGGCCGCCAAGGCGCGTTGGCTACCCGGCTGCTGCGCCGGCAAGGTGCCAAGACCGTGCAGATCCTGGACCCGCGGATCGATCCGCACCATTGGGATCTGGTGATCGCACCGGAGCACGATGGCCTGCAAGGCCGCAACGTGGTGCAGGTGCAAGGCAGCCTGAATCCCGTGGACGATGCGTGGCTGATGGAAGCGCGCCAACGCTTCGCCACTTTTGCCGACCTGCCGCAACCGCGAACCGCTGTTTTATTGGGCGGCAACAGCGCGCATGCGCGTTTCGACCGCGGCGCCTTCGAAGTGCTGGCGGCGAAACTTGAAGTCGCCTTGGCGCGCGAGGGTGGCAGCTTGCTTGTCACCACCTCGCGACGCACCTCCGAGAAAGTAATTGCACCGCTTCGTCATCGTTTCATCGAAACGCCGGGCGTGGTGTGGTGCGGCGAAGCCGACGGGGAGAATCCGTATGCCGGCTTGCTGGCCTGGGCGGATCGGATCGTCTGCTCGCCGGATTCGGTAAACATGATTTCCGAAGCCTGCGCCACACGTGTGCCCGTGCATGTCTTCGATCCCGCCCGAGTCCGCGGTCGCCCGCGCCGCTTTCTCGATGCGCTGCTGCGCAGCGGACGCATCCGTGCGGTGGATGGCGCGCTGGCCAATTTCGATGTCGAGCCGCTGCGGGAAACCGCACGCGTTGCGGCTATCGTGCGGGAGCGGCTGGCGCTGTAGATGCCTCCAACATTTTAGAGCTTCACTGTGGGAGCGACGTAAGTCGCGACGTTGATGTTTCCGGTCGCGACTCACGTCGCTCCCACAAGGATGCTATGTCGGTACCGCCGCCATGACGGGTTGACACCTGAATATAGGATCTCGACCCTACGACAGAGCAAACTCCAAGTCATGCGCGTGCAGCGCATTCCTTACCGCCGTGCGCGCTGTGGCAATGGCATCGTTCTCCGGCACCAATCGCGGGCGGCGATCGAGCGCACAGGCCAGTCCTTCCGCCAGGAACACCGCATGCGCGTCGGTCAGCGCGCGTGCGGTTGCCTCATCGAAGTAACCGCCCGCGTGCAAAGCCGCAATCAGCGAACCGGTGTTACGAGGCGCCAACAGCGCCGATGCCGAAGACGAATCCCGCAGCACGCAGTACTGCAACAGGAATTCCAAATCAACCAAACCGCCCTCGCCCTGCTTCAGATCGAAACGGGCAGCGTCGGTGCGGTCCAACTCTCCGCGCATGCGCGTGCGCATCTTCATCACGTCATCGCGCAGTTGCTGCGGTTCTCTTGGCCGCGACAGGGTAAGGCGACGAATATCCTCGAAAGCCGCCAACAGATCCGCGTCGCCCGCGATGCCGCGCGCGCGAACCAGCGCCTGGTGTTCCCAGGTCCAGGCGCGATCACGTTGATAGTCGCCGTAGCTGGCCAGCGAAGAGACCAGCAATCCCTTGGCGCCATCCGGCCGCAGACGCACATCCACTTCGTAGAGACGCCCGGCGCCAGTCTCGGCACCGAGCAGCGCCACGATCTTCTGCGCCAAGCGCGCATACCAGCGACCCGCTTCCAACGGCCGAGCGCCATCGGACACCGTCGTGCTGTCGGCGTCGTAGAGGAACACCAAATCCAGATCGGAGCCGAAGCCCAGTTCTTCGCCGCCCAAGCTGCCATAGCCGACGATGGCGAAGCGGCCATCCGGCATGCGGCCGTGCGCCGCGGCGACTTCGGCCTGCGCCATTCGCAGCACCACGCACACGACCTCATCGGCCAGCCACGCCAGCTGGCGTGTACTGTCGCGTGGCGATTGGCGTTGGTCGAGCGTGGCCAACGCGGTGCGAAAACTCAGTGCCAACCGCCGCTCGCTGAGCGAACGCAGCGCGAGTTCCGGATCTTCCTCGCGTGCCGCGCTCTCGCACTCGGCACGCATCTGCGCGCGGTCCGGCATGGGTCCGGACACACGGATATCCAGCAGCTCGTCCAGCAACACGGGATGCAATGCCAGCCGCTCCGCCAGCAACGCACTGCGTGCCAGCACATCGACCAACCGCGCCAGCGCGCTGGGTTGTTCGTCGAGCAAGGCAAGATAACTGGCACGCCGCAGGATCGCCTGCAGCAGCGTCAGTACGCGCCTCAATGCTGCATCGGGATGCGAGGACCGCACGGCGGCTTCCAACAATGCCGGCACTACGCGGTCCAAACGCGAGCGCGCCGAATCGGACAAGCCGCGCACCCCTGAAGATTGAGCGAAATCGCGCAGCACGGCATCGGCGCCGGCAGCGTCCACAAAACCTGCCGTGGCCAACGTCTGTACTTCGCCATCCTCCGGCAGTGCCCGCCAGTACCGGTTCCATGCGTCGGGAGCGGCTTCGTGCCGCTCCACAGCCAGCAACTCGCCGAATTCACCGGTGACACGTTCGCGATGCATGTCCAACGCGGCCATGAGCGCCTGCCAATCGCTGTAGCCAAGACCGCGTGCAATGCGCTCCCGGTCGGTGGCGTCTTCCGGGAGCGCGTGCGTCTGTGCGTCGCGCAGCATCTGCAGGCGGTTCTCCAGGCGGCGCAGGAAACGATATGCCTCCGCCAGCACCGCGCCGTCCTCTGGCAGCACCTGCCGTGTTTCGACCAAGGCGTGCAGCGCGTGTTGCAACCGGCGTTCGCGCAGTGTGGCCTCGCGGCCGCCACGGATCAGTTGCAGCGCCTGCACCAGGAATTCGATTTCACGAATGCCTCCCGGACCGCGTTTGATGTCATCGGCCAATTCTCGCCGTGCCACTTCGGCAGCGATAGCTGCTTTCATGTCGCGCAAGCCATCCAGCGCGGTGAAATCCAGGTAACGGCGATAAACGAATGGGCGCAGCGATTGCAGCCAACGTTCGCCCGCTTCGATATCGCCCGCGACAGCGCGCGCCTTGAGCCAAGCATAACGTTCCCAATCGCGGCCTTCGCGCTGGAAATACTGGTCCATGCCGGCGAACGACAAGGCCACGCGGCCAGCATTGCCAAAGGGGCGCAAGCGCAGGTCGACGCGGTGGCAGAAGCCGTCCACGGTCGGTTCGTCCAACAGCTTCGCCAAACGTTGACCCAACCTCGCGAAATAGTCTTCGGCCGCCAGCGGTCGCGCACCATCGGACTCGCCGCCTTGTGGGTAGGCGTAGACAAGGTCGATATCGGAAGAAAAATTCAGTTCGCCGCCACCCAGCTTGCCCAGGCCGAACACCACCAGGCGCTGCGCGCTGCCATCGGCAGCGCGCACCACGCCATGTCGCTCGGCGAACTCGCGCTCCAACGCTTCCAACCCGGTTTGCAGGCAGATTTCGGCCAGCCGCGTACTGCCCGCCAAGGTCGCATCGACATCGTCCAGGTCATGCACGTCGCGCCAGATCAGGCGCGTGGATTCGGCGGTGCGGTAGCGGCGGAGCTGTTCTTGCCAGCGTGGGGATTCGTCGGGGTGCAATACCGGCGGCGTGACCGGTGCGGCGCCGTCGGTGTCCAGGAGAGACAGCAATAATTCCGGCTGCTTGTGCAGAGTCTCCAGCGCGAAGTCGCTGGCAAGGACAAGCTTCCCGACGCGCCCGGCAAGGCTCGCATCATTCAGACATGAGGCAACGGCCGGCGATATTTCGTGCAGGCGCGCCAAGCCGCGTTCGATCAGCGCTTCAGTGGAATCTTCGATGTATGGGATGGCGTCGTTCATGCCCGGAGATTGTGGCATGGCCAACTCTCGTGAAGTCGTCGCTCCGCGCCCCGGTAGCCCTTCGGTATGCGAGATCAAGAGCGCGCCGCAGCGCGTCCATGTGATGAACAAAGGGGCTTCGATCGCTCTTCGCTTTATCGCGATCTGGCAGGAAGAGCTCGCGGCGGGACGCCGCTCCTACATGGGCAAAGGCTGCCCTACCACCGCTACGCGGCTAGCGACAAATCCGGCAGTGCGTCTTCGCGTTGCAGCTGCAGGCCGAACTGCCTGGCGAGGTTTTCCAGCAACACCGTCTTCACCGCGTCCATCCCGGATGGGCCGCCGAGATCAGAAAGCGACGTGACTTGCAAACCCTGGTAGCCGCAGGGATTGATGCGATGGAAAGGTTCCAGGTCCATCGCGATGTTGAACGCCAGACCGTGGAAGGTGCAGCCGCGGCGCACGCGGATGCCCAATGCACCGATCTTGGCGCCGGCCACATAGACACCTGGCGCGCCGTCTTTTCGCAGGGCTTCGATGTTCCATTCGGCCAAGGTGTCGATCATGGCTTGTTCGATCTTGCACACGTACTCGCGCACACCCGTCTTCAGCCGCTTCAGATCGAATAACGGATACGCGACGATCTGGCCAGGCCCGTGATAGGTCACCTGCCCGCCGCGATCCACGTGCACCACCGGGATGTCGCCGGCCGCCAGAACATGTTCGGGTTTGCCGGCCTGTCCCAGGGTGAAAACCGGATCGTGCTCCACCAGCCACAACTCATCGGTGGTCGCTTCGCCACGTGTGTCGGTGAAGCGCTGCATGGCGCGCCATACCGGCTCGTAAGGCTGCCGGCCCAGTTCGCGGACGATGCAGGGACTCATATGGTCCACTTCACTTCCGGGTGATCGCGCATGGCGGCATGCGCCGCGTCATATTGCGCGCGGGTCTCGGCGCGGAACGCAATGCGTATCGATACAAATTTGCCGCTGGACGAATGCTTCCACGAAATTTTCTCGTGCAGCACCTCTATGCCGGCCACGTTCAACAGCCGGGGCAGCTCTGCCTCCAGGCCCATATCGGCGGTACCCATGGCGCTCAGCTCGAAGGTGCCGGGGAACTGAAAGCCGTGCTCGGGGTTATCGGATTTGATTTCCATGGGCCGATTATTGGGATGAACCGGCGCAAATCCAAGCGGAAGCCGGCCAATACCACCAGTACCGCTGGCCTGATCGGTGCCCCGCCGGCGTTATTGAGGGCTACATCCCGATGAAGACAGAACAAACCCATGAAACCGCAGTCCCTTGCCACGCTGGCCTTTGCGCTCTGCGCCGGCGCCAGCCTTGTGTCCCATCCGGCACACGCCCAGTCCGCACAGGCCCAGCGCGCCCAGAAGACCGCCGAAATCCCCACCTGCTCCCGCAGCCTGGGAACCCTGGCCGTCCTGGAGCCGGAAACCAACTGGTGGAGTTCCTATCAGCTGTCCTCGCCGGCTGCGCTGATCAAGGTCTTCGTCAGCAAATCGCGTTGCTTCACGCTGGTGGACCGCGGCAAGGGCATGGCGGCCATGCAGTCCGAACGCGCATTGGCTTCCGACGGCGACCTGCGCGGCGGTTCCAACTTGGGCAAGGGCCAGATCAAGGCGGCCGATTACGCGCTGGTGCCGGATCTGATCTCGCAGAATGCCAACGCCAGCGGCAACAATTTTGGTGGCCTGTTGGGTGGCCTGGTCGGCGGCCGCGCTGGCGCGGTGATTGGCGGCGTGAACCTCAAAAAGAAAACCGCGGACGTGGTGCTGACGGTCACCGACATGCGTTCGTCCGAACAAGTAGCGATGAGCGAAGGCCATGCCACCAAGACCGATTTGGGCTGGAGCGGCGGCGGCGCTATCTGGGCCGGTGGTCTGGCGGCCGGCGGTGCCAGCGGCTACTCCAATACCGAGGTGGGTCAGGTGATCACGCTGGCTTATCTGCAGGCGTACACCGATCTGGTCGGCCAGTTGGGCGGAATGCCGGCCAATGCGTCGGCAGCCAACGTGCAGCAAGCGGTGACGATGAACAAGCCCGGACGCCTGTTCACTTCGCCCGATGGCAAGACCGCGACACGTCCGCTGGATGCCGGCGCCATGCTCTACCCCACCGGCGCCAAGCAGGGCCAGATGTGGGAAGTGGAAGACGAACTGGGCAACAAGGGTTGGGTGTCGTCATTGCTGTTCGGACTCAGCAGGTAGGAGCAGCCGTCTCGGTGGTCGGAGCGCGCCAATCTTTGCTTATCTGCTTCTGTAGGAGCGCCGTCTCGACGCGAGCTCTTCGGCGCTTGTTTCCGTAGGAGCGCCGTCTCGGCGCGAGCTCTTCGCTTTCATCGAGATCTGACAGGGAGAGCTCGCGGCGGGACGCCGCTCCTACAAGCGATAATCGCGTTCCGCTTTCCTCCGGCGCGCCATGCTCTTCCTCATCTTCAGCGTCATCTGCAGCGTACTGGTTTCGGTGCAGCTGAAACTCGCTCAGCGCAAAGGCATCGCCACCACCGAGGCGATCGCTTGGAATTATCTGGCGGCAGCAAGCTTGTGCTGGCTCCTCCTGGATCCGCCCCTGAATGGTCCGGCTTTGAATCAGGCGCCGGCGGTATCGCTGGCAGCCCTGGCGCTGCTGTTGCCTGGGATATTCCTGGCGATGGCGGCATCGGTGAAGGTCGCCGGCATCGTGCGCACGGATATCGCGCAACGGCTATCGCTGGTGTTGTCGCTATTGGCGGCTTTTCTGCTGTTTGGCGAAAAGGCCGATGCGCTGAAGATCACCGGACTGGTGCTGGGTCTGGCGGCCATCGTCTGCCTGGTGGCGCGCAGCGAACCATCACCTGATGCCGCCCGTTCCTCCTCGCACTGGCTACTGCCGCTGGTGGTCCTGGTGGGCTATGCCAGCGTCGACATCCTGCTCAAGCGTATTGCCATCTCGGGCACTCCATTCGCCGTCTCGTTGCTGATCGCTTTCGCGGTGGCATTCGTGTTGATGATGGCGATGTTGATATGGCGACGCGTGCGTCACGGCCATCGCTTCACCCTGCCGGGGTTGCTGGCAGGACTGCTGTTGGGCGCCACCAACTTCGGCAACATCCTGTTCTATGTCCGTGCCCATCAAGCGCTTCCCAACAATCCCGCAGTGGTGTTCTCGATGATGAACATCGGCGTGGTCGTGCTGGGCACATTGGCGGGCGTGGTGGGCTTCGGCGAGCGTCTGAGCAGGCTCAACAAGCTGGCGATTCCGTTGGCCGTCGTGGCGATCCTGTTGATTGCGATGAGCTTGCGTGGGTAGTGATGCCTGCCCTTGCAGGAGCGACGTGAGTCGCGGCCGGAAACAAAAACAGCTTGGACACGGATCAACGCGGATTGCCGCGGATAAAGCATCTGAGGCTTTTATCCGTACCTATCCGCGTGATCCGCGTCTAAGACTTTCAATGTGTACGGTCGCGATTTGTGTCGCCGCCACAATGAAGATAGCGCGGGCATAAAAAAGCCGGCTTGCGCCGGCTTTTTTGATGCGGATCGGATCACTCCGATTCCCACCACATCCAGAAGCTGTCCCACAGACGCTTGAAAAAGCCCGCTTGTTCGACCGCGGCTACCGCCACCAGCGGAGCCTGCGATACGACCTTGCCGTCCAACCTCACCGTAACGGTACCGATGGCCTGGCCTGCGGCGATAGGGGCGACCAGTGTCTTGGGTACGTCCATGGTCGGCTTCAGCTGCTCGTACTTGCCGCGCGGCACGCTGACCAGCAGCGGTTGCGCCACGCCCAACTGCACTTCCTTGCTCTTGCCTTTCCAAACGTGCTGCGACGCTATGGCCTTGCCCACGTCGTACAGCCGGTGGGTTTCATAGAAGCGGAATCCCCAGTTCAACAGCGCCAGGCTGTCCTCGGCGCGTTGCTTTTCTGAGGTGGAACCCATCACCACGGCGACCAGGCGCTGATCGCCGCGCTGCGCGGAGCTCATCAGACAGTAACCGGCGCCGGAGTGGTGGCCGGTCTTGATGCCGTCGACGCTGCTGTCGCGCCATAGCAACAGATTGCGATTGGGTTGCGGGTTCATCCCGCCCACCTTGAATTCCTTGATCTTGTTGTACGCATACGCTTCCGGGTAATCGCGGATCAACGCGCGGCCCAGCAGCGCCAGATCGTAGGCGGTGGAATAGTGCTCAGGAGCGGACAGGCCGTGCGCATTGACGAAATGCGAGCCCTTCATGCCGATTTTGGCCGCGTAATTGTTCATCAACGCAGCGAAGGCCTCCTGGCTGCCGGCGGTGTGCTCGGCCAGTGCGATGGCGGCATCGTTGCCGGACTGCACCGCCATGCCCTTTTCCATTTCCACCAGCGGCGCGGTCTTGTTGACCTCGAAACCGCTGTAGCTGCCGTCGGTACCGGCACCACCTTCACGCCAGGCACGCTCGCTCATCATCACCTGGTCGTCGGAACGGATCTTGCCGTTCTTCAGCTCGGCCGCAATGGTGTAGGAAGTCAGCACCTTGGTGATGCTGGCGGGCTCGACGCGCTCGTTATAGTTCTCGCCGGCGAGCACCTGGCCGGTGATGTAGTCCATCAGCACCCAGGCGTTGCCTACCGGCTTGGGCGGAGGCGGAATGGCTACCGGCGCTTCAGCGCTTGGCGGAGCAGGTTGCGGCGCCGGTGTCTGTGCGAAGACGAGGCCCACTGCGGTAGTGGCCAGTGCGGCAAGGGCGAAACGGAACTTCATCGGATGCGAACTCCTGGGCAAGGCCGAGGCCTAATCGAATAAGGGGCAATTGTAGGGACGCTGGGCGCGAATAGGTCGCCATCCGCAAAAAGCGCTGAAAACCATGCGGCGACGGTTTATTCCCGCACCACCTGCGGGCGCTCGAAACCCAGACCGGCGATACGGCCTGCGAGTTCCGCTGCAGCGCTCAGGTCGGGCGCACCTACCCGAAGCCGCCAAAGCTTGCGGCCTTTGCTGTCCACGTCGCTCACGGTGGCACCGCCAATACCGGCCGCGGCCAGTTGCGCCACGGCGCGGTCTGCATTCTCGCGGCTGGCGAAACTCGCGACCTGCAGCTGGACCGACGGCGATGAAGACGGCGCAGCCGTTGCAACGGCTGCGGCAGGTGCCGCTGCCCGTGCGGACGCGCCTTTAGCCGGTGATTTGCCCGGCGCGGCGGTCGCGGTCGCGGCCACGGTCGCGGGCACTCCGGGCTTGCCGGTCGCCACGCGCACACCACGGGCTCTCATCCACGCGTCGAAGCTATCCGCGCTGGGCGAACCCTGGGCGTCGGGAGTGACGTGATAGCGCTGCGACGTGGCTGTCAGGGCGACTTCGGCCGCGGGTGCCGATCTTGGCGAAGCGGATTTCGGCAGCGCACTCACCAACTGATCCATGGCGCTGTCCTTGGCCGCGGGTATTGCGGATGGCGACTGCGATGCGGTCAGCGTACCGGTGTCGCCAGGCTTCAACGCACGCACTTCCACCCGGCCGGTGCCGCGTTGGGTGATGCCGAGCTTGACCGCAGCGGCATAGCTCAGATCGATGACCCGGCCTTCGTGGAAGGGGCCGCGGTCATTGACCCGCACGACCACCGAACGGCCGTTGTCGAGATTGGTAACGCGAGCGAAGCTGGGCAACGGCAACGATTTATGCGCGGCGGTGAAGGCGTACATGTCGTACACCTCCTGGTTGGAGGTGCGCCTGCCATGGAACTTGGCGCCGTAGTACGAGGCCGTGCCCCGCTCCACATAGCCATCCACGCGATCCATTACCCGGTATTGCTTACCCAGCACGGTATAAGGCGAACGATTGCCGACGGGCGAACGCGGTTCGTTGGTGACCGCGGGTTCGGTGATGCAATCCACATCCGGCACGTAGTCCGGCGTGGTGTCCGAAACGCCGGGAGCGTACAGCCCGCCCGCCTTGTAGTCCCCGCGCTTGCTGGGATCTTCCTGCGCTGGCGCATAGACACGGGCGCACTTTTTCGTGCTCCCTGTCGTTGAGCCCTGTCCCGGCGAGGGCATCGTCTTGCTGCCTTGGCCGAGTGGCTGTGATGGTTTCTTGGGTGCCGTGCCGCAGGCCGCCAAACCGGCCACCAGCAGAGGCAGCGCCAACCACCTCATGCCGGCGGAACCTCTTTACCGGCAATGGCTTGCGACAACTGATAGACGGCCATCGCATACATCTTGGAGTTGTTGTAGCGGGTAATGGCGTAGTAATTCTGGAAGCCCAGCCAATACTGCTTGCCGGCGCTGCCTTCCAGCGACACCAGCGTGGCGGTCGAGTCGGGGGCCACTGGCTCTACCGGGCGATAACCGCGCTGCGCCAGATCCGCCAGGGTGTAATCCGGCGTCCAGGTGTCCGGATTGAATTCCTGGAAGCCCTGCTGCAGTTCAGCGCGTGCTACCACCGGTCCACCCGGCACCCAGCCACCGCGCTCACCACCTTTCTTGCGGAAATAGTTGGCGATGGAAGCGAAAACGTCATCGAGGCTGCCGAACAGATCGCGCCGTCCGTCGCCATTGCCGTCTATCGCAAACTCGCGATAGCTGGACGGCATGAACTGGCCCAGTCCCATGGCGCCGGCATAGCTGCCAGTCAAGTTGGCGATGTCCAGCTTCTCTTCGCGGCCCAGGGCGAACAGCTGCGCCAGTTCGTCGCGGAAGAATTGTTCTCGCCGGTGTTCATAGGCCGCACGTTCCGGGTTGCCGCTGCGCGGATAGCGAAAGGCCAGCGTGTACAGCGCGTCCAGCACCTTGTGCCGTCCAGTGAAGCCGCCATAGCTGGTCTCCACACCGATGATGGAAACGATCATCTCGGCAGGCACGCCGTACTGCTGTTCCACTCGCGTCAATGCTGAGCGATGTTGCTCCAGGAACTTTCGTCCACCATCAACGCGTGCGGTCGTGAGAAAGCCGGTGCGGTACTCGCTCCACGGTTTCACTCGCTCGGCGGGACGCGACATGGCGGCCACGACGCTATCAAGGAACTGCGCTTTGGCCAGCGTCGATTCTATATAGGCCGGATCGATGGAATAGCGGGCTGCCGTGTCCCGAATGAAGTTTGCGCGTGCCGTAGCAAAATCGACAGGAGCCAGATTCTCCGGCGCCACTTCCGCCACCTTCTCCACCGACGTTTCCGCGGGCGTCACCGGCGCAATGGGCGGCGTCGGTGGCTTGCTGCCATTGACCGCTTGCGGCGTTGAAGTCGAAGACTGCGGCGGCGTCGCACAAGCGACGAGGCCGAACGTGAAAAAACAGACAAGTGCAGGCCGGATCATCGGCGCGAGGGTAGCATGGTGCATGAGGTGAAGCGTGAATCGTTGTTACGGGCAAAAGCGGGAACGGGGAACCGGGAACGGGGAATGATGGATCTTGTGATCGGGAAGATCACTAGCCACCGATGACATCAAAAGCACGCTTCCGCTCTTCTTTCTACCTGAGTACGCATACCCTGTGAAAGTCCGTGCTCGGTGCGCGAACGGAACAATTCATTCCCCGTTCCCCGCTCCCTGTTCCCCGCTCCTAATACCCATGCACCGGCCGGTGCGCGCGCACGGCCATCACCAGTCCCAAGCCGGCCAGCAGCGACACCGCTGAAGTACCACCGTAACTCAGCAATGGCATGGGCACGCCTACCACCGGCAACAATCCGGAAATCATGCCACCGTTGACGATGACATAGACGAAGAAGGCCATACTCAAGGATCCGGCCAGCAATCGGGAATACGTATCGCGAGCATCGATGGCGATCCACAGGCAGCGGCCGATCACGAACAGGTACAGAGCCAGCACCACGGCCACACCCACCCAGCCGAATTCCTCGGACAAAACGGCGAAGATGAAATCGGTGGTGTGTTCGGGCAGGTAGTCCAGATGCGACTGCGATCCCTGGCCCCAGCCTTTGCCGGTCAGGCCCCCGCCACCGATGGCGATCTTCGACTGAATGATGTTCCAGCCGGTGCCCAGGGGATCGTTCTCGGGGTTCAAGAACGTCAGGATGCGGTCCTTCTGGTAGGGACGCAGCAGCCAAAACCACGCCACCGGCGCCGCCGCGGCCACGCCGCCGACCGCAACACCCACCCACCACCAGGGCAGGCCCGCCAACAGCAATGCGAACACGCCGCTGGCGGCGACCAGCATGCCGGTGCCGAAATCCGGCTGTTGCAGAATCAACAGCGTGGGCAAGCCGATCAACACGGCGCAAATCACCACGGTGCGGAAGCGTGGCGGCAGCGGTTCGCGATGCAGATACCAGGCCATCATCATCGGCAGACTGATCTTCATCAGCTCGGATGGCTGGAAATAGAACAGCTTCAAGTCGATCCAGTGCTGGCCGTGCTTGCCGGTGCCAATGAACAACACCAGGATCAATGGCAAAAGCGATATGGCGAACACCCCCGGTGTCCACGAGCGCAACCGCGTCGACGGGACCCGCGACAATGCCCACATCGCCGCCAGCCCCACCGCGAAGCGCGCGCCTTGCTGCAGCATCAATCGGCTGCCCTGCGCCTCACCGCCTGCGCTGTAAAGCACCGCCAAGCCGATGCCCATCAACGCGGACAATGCGATCAGCAACGGCCAATCCAGTGTGCGCAGGAAATAGCGCAGCAGATCGACCAGCCAGCGCAGGATTTCGGTCATGAGAGCGGGGAACGGGGAATGGGGAACGGGGAATGGAGGTTGGCCGCGATCGGAATGTCGGCGCGGCAACGTTTAAGCCCCTCTCCCTTTGTTGCGACGGCGTACGGCATGCGCGCCATTGGCGCGCGTACGCCAGAGCGCCCGCGCAGCGGGCCGGGGCGCGAAGCGGGGG